>JAYTRP010000617.1:0-3154 GCA_043746145.1 Hyphomicrobiales bacterium
GGAAGGCGTTCGCGTGCTGTTGATCGCGCCTTTCATCGCTGGCTTTTCAACTGTGCAGGCCTTGCGCCGCGAGAATTCCGATCTCGCTTTTCTGTTCCATCCGACCCTTGCCGGCGCCGCTCGGATTTCGCCGGGCGCGACGGCGCGACTGTTTCGGCTGATTGGCGCTGACGCGACGATCTTCCCTAACCATGGCGGGCGGTTTGGCTATTCCCCCGAGACTTGTCTCCAACTCGCGGACGCGCTTCGGCGCCCGCTGGGCGACATGCGCGCGAGCCTGCCGACTCCCGCCGGCGGTATGACTCCGGCGCGCGCGCCAGAAATCCTCGACTTCTATGGGCCTGACGTGATGTTGCTGATCGGCGGCGCCCTGCTCGCCGCGCCGCCGGAGCGGCTCGCCGAAGAAGCCGCCGCATTTGCGCGCGCGGTCGCCCAGCATCAATTCGGAGACAAGCGATGACCGATACGCCGCCGCTGCGCCGTGCGCTCGAAGGCCGCCGTTGGGAAGGCGTAGAGCTGCTCGCCTACAAGAACGAGGGCGCCGCGCCGTTCAAGGGCGTAACGCGGCAGACCATCGCACGTGAAGGCGCGTTGAACGGCGAGTTGCGCTATTTCGAGGTGGAGCCGCGCGGTTGGTCGACGCTCGAGCGCCACGAACACATGCATTCGGTGATGATCTTTGAAGGGCACGGCAGCGCGCTGGTTGGCGATCAGGTCTTCGCGGTCGGCCCGCATGATCTCGTGACTATTCCGGCTTGGACATGGCACCAGTTTCGTTCAGCCCCGGACGCGCCGCTGGGCTTTCTTTGCCTGGTCAATGTGGAGCGAGACCGGCCGCAACTGCCAAATGGAGACGACCTTGCCGAGCTCAGGGCGAAGCCCGAGGTCGCGCGCTTTCTCGACGGCGCCGGCTGATCCGCGGGCGCGCTCGAGCTGGCGCATCAGTCCTTGGGCATGATCGGCGCAACCGGGGTGACCGCCACGCTGGTGGCGAACACCACCGTAGTTGCGTTGAGCGCGACGCCGCGGGCGAGATTGGCCCCGTGCAGGCCCCGCAGCAAGGCCAGCCCGGCGCCCGTCGCGCCGGTGAAATCTCGGAGCAACACCGCCAGCGCCTTCGCCGCTTCGGGAACTTGCGCGGCGCCTCCGAGAATGCATTGCGCGCTCTCCGCATCCGCTCCGGTGAGCGGCTCGCTTTGTTCGACCGCGAAGTTAATCATTGCGCAATAGTCGATCAGATGATGATTGCAGAGAAGATCGAGACGTATGCCGGCCTGAGCTGTCGAGGGATCAATCACGGTTACTTTCGACAACGCGCTGTAACCGAATGTCGGCACATGCGGCACGACGTCCAGCAGATAGTTGAACAGCCGATAATCGCCGACATGCTGGTCGAAAATGGCCACCCAAGCCGCATCGCCGGTGCGTGGGGAAGCAAATAGACAAGCGCTCACTTGGGTCGGCATACGGACTGCGAGCGCTAGCGCGAAATAAGTCGCCAGCGCCGAGCCAAGGCTGTGGCCCGTGACGACAACAGAGCCGGCCCCGACGAGCGCGGCGACTCCTTCGGCGGCGTTCTGGTGCGTCGTCGCCCCGGTCAGCGGGTCGGCGAGGCTCATTGTCTGGTACACGCTCCAGAAGCCCCGCTCGACGCTTGCCTGGGGGTAGGCGGGATGCGGCGCCAGCGGGAATTCGGCGTCGATCACCCATTCGACCATGCCGGAGGTGCCACGGATCGCGGCGGTGAACAGCGTGGGATCGGCTTTGTTGCGGACGAGGAAGCCGTAGAAAACCCGTTTGCCCGGGTCCGGCCAGAGCGTGCGATCAGTCTCGTCCGGCTCGGGAAACAGGGCGTCCATGGCGGTGAGCAGGCCGACGATCGTCCAGCCTGCGGACTCAATGCGCGGATCGGGCGTAGGCGCCAGCGTGCCGGGCGTCCGCGCATACATATCCTCCGCACAAAGCGTGAGCCAACCATAGCCGATAGCTTCGCTGTCGCTGATAGACATATCCGCCTCCCCATGTCTTGTTGGGGAGAGAATAAGCCGCTCCGCGACCGCAGTTCGAGCCGACGATCCGCGCTTATTCCGCCGCTTTCGTCGCGCTCGGATTGTTGGGATGCATGGTCCAATTCATCGGCGGTCGCGCATAGTCGAGGCCGGTGCGCGGATCGATCCCTTCGGTCTTGTGCACCAAGGTGATGCAGTTCTCGACCGGGCAGGCGAGCACGCAGAGATTGCAGCCGACGCATTCGGCATCGTTGACGACGAACTTGCGCTCGCCGCCGAACCTCGGGAAAATCGCCTGATGCGAGGTGTCCTCGCAGACGATGTGGCAGCGGCCGCATTTGATGCAGAGGTCCTGGTCGATCTCCGCCTTCACGACATAGTTGAGGTTGAGATATTGCCAGTCGGTCACCTTGGGGATCGCGCGACCACGAAAATCCTCGATGGTCTGATAGCCCTTCTGCTCCATGAAAGTCTTCAGACCTGAGATCATCTCCTGCACGACCTTGAAGCCGTAGGTCATCGCTGCCGTACAGACCTGGACGTTGCCGGCGCCGAGCGCGATGAATTCGGCGGCGTCGCGCCAGGTGGTGATGCCGCCAATGCCCGATAGCGGCAGACCATGCATCTCGGGGTCGCGAGCGATCTCCGACATCATCGAAAGCGCGATCGGCTTCACCGCCGGGCCGCACATGCCGCCATGCGTGCCCATGCCGTCGACCGCGCCGTTCAGCGTCATATTGTCGAGGTCGAGACCCATGATCGAGTTGATCGTGTTGATCAACGAAACCGCGTCGGCGCCGCCATCCTTTGCCGCGCGCGCGGGTCGCCGGATATCGCTGATGTTGGGCGTCAACTTGACGATCACCGGCATGCGCGTGTGCGCTTTGCACCAGCGCGACACCATTTCGATATACTCGGGGACCTGACCTACGGCGGAGCCCATGCCGCGTTCGGACATGCCGTGCGGACAGCCGAAATTGAGCTCGACGCCGTCGCACTCCGTCTCCTCGACGCGGGCGAGAATTTTCTTCCAGGACTCCTCGTCGCACGGCACCATCAGCGAGGCGACCAGCGCGCGGTCGGGCCACTCGCGCTTGACCTGCTTCATCTCCTGAAGGTTGATCTCGAGATCACGGTCGGTGATC
>JAYTRP010000618.1:0-3153 GCA_043746145.1 Hyphomicrobiales bacterium
CGATCAGCTTACGCTTGTCGAACGTCTCCGCAACGGGGGCCGGGGGGGCGGCTGCGGGGCTTGCGGGGCCGCTAATCGCGACGGCGCTCACGGGCGCGCCTCCGCACGCAAGCCGAGCGCGCCGAACAGGGTCGGCTTTGGCAGGCTTTCGTCACGCGTGTGCACCGAGGCGACCACGCTGAGACCCGGGCGCAGCGGGTCACGCTTTAAAGTTTCGGGATCGAAGCCGATGCGGACCGCGACGCGCTGCACGACCTTGGTGAAATTGCCGGTCGCGTTGTCAGGCGGCAGCAGCGAGAACTGCGCGCCGGAGGCCGGCGAGACCGACACCACCTTGCCCTCGATCACGCGACCGCCAAATGCGTCGACGGCGACCTCGACCTTCTGTCCGGGTTTGATCGTATCGAGCTGGGTTTCCTTGAAGTTGGCGTCGACGAAAGCCGTATCCAGCGGCACCAGCGCGAGCAAACGGCCCCCCGGCTGGGCGTATTGCCCGACTTCAATCGCCCGGTTACCGACCACGCCGTTGAACGGCGCGCGAACTTCAGTGAAACTCAGGTCCCGCTCTGCGCGCTGCTGAGCGTTGACCAGTTCGGCGCGCGTGCGGGTCGCCTCCATCTGCTGGGCCTGCATCACTTCGAGGTTGGCCTTGGCGCCGGCCAACCCGGCTTGCGCCGAGGCGAGCGACGCCGCCGAACCCGCGAGTTGCGCATTGGAGCGCGCATTGTCGGCATTGGCCTGTTCGAGCCTCTGCTGCGATCCGAAATTGTTCTGCGCCAGCTTTTGCGAACGATCGTATTCGAGCGAGGCGCGCTCGTGATCGGCTTGCATGCTCAATT
This sequence comes from Hyphomicrobiales bacterium, assembly GCA_043746145.1. Classification (GTDB taxonomy): domain Bacteria; phylum Pseudomonadota; class Alphaproteobacteria; order Rhizobiales; family Beijerinckiaceae; genus Roseiarcus. The sequence goes on from JAYTRP010000618.1 coordinate 840, forward strand.
GCTGCGCCTTCGCCGAGCCGACCTGCGCGTCCGCTTGCGCGATCATCGCTCGCTGAGCCTCGACTTGCCGACCGATGCGCGCGATCGTGGCGTCCTGCGTGTCGACCTTCGCTTTGGCGGCGTCGACCGCCAGCTTGTAATCGCCGTCGTCGATCTTCGCCATGAGTTCGCCCGTGTGGACGCTCTGGTTGGCGCTGACGGCGACGTCGGTCACAAAGCCCGAGACCTTGGCGGCGATGATCGCCGTATTGGCGCCGACGTAAGCGTCGTCGGTGGAGACGATAAAACGTCCCTCGACGAAATAGCCATAGGCCCAGTGACCGCCGTAGCCGATTATGCCCAACGCGATCAGCGGTAGCAGGAAGCGCCGCGGCGAGCGTTTTGGTTTAGCTGCAACAACGGGGGGGATGGCGGAAGGCGAGGCGGCGACTCTGCCGGCGGGAGCGCCGACTTCCTGCTGGCGCGCGATCGCGGCGGGAGGCGCAAGGGCCATCGTGGAAGAATTGTCCTGGGCCATTGTGGGAAAACCTGCACGACCGAACCGTTCGGTCATTTTCCACATTGACTTACATCCCCGTGATCTCTACTTCAAGAGCGAACTGAACGGTTCGGTCAACAATTTCTGAGCCGCTCTGGGAGAGGTTTATGGATACCGACTTGAAGGCGCCGCCCGCGCAGGCTAGCGAGGACACCGCCAAACGACGCCAAATCATGGACGGCGCCCGGCGCGTGTTCCTGAGCGGCGGCTTCGACGGCGCGAGCATGAACGACGTCGCGCGCGCCGCTGGCGTCTCTAAAGGCACGCTTTATGTCTACTTCGACTCGAAGGAGCAATTGTTCGAGACGCTGATCCGCGAGGATCGCAAGCAGCAGGCCGAACGGCTTGTCATTCCCGGCGATCCCAGCAACCCGCGCAAGTTGCTCGGCGAATTTGGGCGCCGGCTGATTGGGCTAATGACGCAGCCCGACTTGCTCGCGCATCTGCGCGTCGTGATTGCGGTGGCGGGCAAGTTTCCAAACCTCGGTCGCGCGTTCTACGAGGCAGGCCCTTGCCACGGCGAGCGCAAACTCGCCGTTCAACTCGAGAAATCCCGCGAGGCGGGCGCGCTAGATTTCGAAGACTCTGACCGGGCGGCTAGGCAGTTTATCGATCTCTGTAAGTCGGGAATTTTCACGGCGGCGCTGTTCGGCGTGACGGATAACGTCACCGACAAGCGAATTAACGAGAACGTGGATTCCGCGGTCGAGTTGTTCATGCGGGTCTATGGAGGCAAAGAACTGCCGCGAAAGAGCGAGGCTGTCAGCGCCCACCCGACCTGACTATTGCCGCAGTCACACCGCCCCCTTCACATCTCCACAACTTCGATCGCCGGATTATTCAGCCTGCGCGCGATCTCGCCGACATGCGCGTGATGCGTGAACAGGATCGTCTGCCGCGAGGCGCCGAACGTGGCGAGCATTGCTAACGCGCAGGCGGTGCGCTCGTCGTCGAAACTGGCAAGAATGTCGTCGCCGATGAACGGCATCGGCTCGCCGGCGCGGCGCTCCAGCAAGGCGAGCCGAAGCGACAGAAAAAGTTGGTCGCGGGCGCCTTCGCTGAGGCCTTCGACCTTGACCCGCTCGCCGCTCTTGCGCTTGGCGACCAGAATCGGTCGGTCCGCCTCATCGTAATCGGCGCCCAGCCCCGAGAACGCCCCTGAAGTAGCCAGCGCGAACAATTCGCCTGCGCGCGCAACCATCGGGTCCTGCGCAGCGGCGCGGTGGCGTTCGATCGCGCGAGCGGCCAGTCGGGCGGCGGTTTGGCGCAAAATCCAACGCTCGGCGATGTCGACCAGTTCGCCTCCCGCCTCGCGCCGTTCGCGCGCGGCGCCGGCGGCGTCGCGTCCCTGTGACAGGCGTTCGTGATGGGCCTGCGCCTCGCGAACGGCGGCGGTCGCGTCGCCAATCTCGTGCAGCAACTGCGATTGCCGTTGCTCGTATACGTCGATCTGGCCAGCAATCAGCGACGGGTCGAGATCTGCCTGCTCCGCGCGCAACTGCGCTTCGTCGCGGTTGTCGCCGACCTCGGCGAGGTCGCGGTGCAACCCGGCAATCTCGGCATCGAGCGCGCGGCGCTGTTCGAGCCGCGCGAGCGTCTCAGCCAGCGCGTCGCGATCCGCAACGTCGAGCACGGCGAATACGTGGGCCAGCGTGGCGCCTAGCATGGCGCGACGCGCATCGATCACGCGGCGGGCAGTGGCGTGCTCGACGATTGCGCGCGCGAGCCGGTCGCGCTCATCGGCGGCGCGCCGCGTGGCGGTTAGCGCCTTGGCAA
>JAYTRP010000619.1:0-3149 GCA_043746145.1 Hyphomicrobiales bacterium
TCCACAACCAGTGGCTGCCCGACATCACCAACGTCGAGCGCTTCGCGCTATCGCCGGACACGCGTAAAATTTTAGAGGGAATGGGCTACGTTCTCGGGCCGCCACAGCCCGCCAACCATGTTGCATCAATCATGGTGGGAGCGCCGACGCTGGAAGGCAAGCCGGTCGGCAAGTATCGCTTTTATGGCGCTAACGATCCACGAAGAGGAACAGGCGTGGCGGTCGGATATTAACGCGAAGCCCTCACCGCTTCTTGCCTGACTCCGCTAAGCTCTTGCGAAGCGCGTCCATGATGTCGACGACATTATGCGCGGCGGGTCGCGGGGCCTCCTTCGCTTTGGCCTTGCGCGCTGGCTTCTTCTTACTCTCGATGATCTCGTGCAGTTTCGCCTGCACCGGATCAGTCGCCATTTTGGCGCTCCACGGCTTGGTTCGCGCTTCGATCAACTTGGTCGCCAGCTCGACTTGATCTTCCGCGAGTTTGGGAGGCTGCGAGTCCTCGAAGTAGGGTTCCGCGGGGCGAACCTCGTCGCCGTATCGCAGCGTCCACACCACCATGCCCTCATCGTTTGGCTTGACGAGCACGGCGTGTTCGCGACCATACAGGACAATTCGCGAAACCGCTGCGGTCTTGGTCTTCTTCATGGCGTCGCGGATGACCGAGAAAGCCTCCGCGCCGACCTTATCTGCGGGGGTTAGGAAATGCGGTCGATCATACCAGATCCAACCGATCGAATCTTCAGGTACGAAACTATCGACATCGATCGTTCGGTTACTCTCCAACGCGACGGCGTCGAGTTCGTCGTCTTCCAGCACGACGTAGTCATGTTCGCCGCGCTGGTAGCCCTTCACCTTGTCATCGTCAGCGACGGGTTTGCCCGTCGTCTCGTCGATCCATTCGCTCTCGACACGATTGCCGGTTTTCCGGCTTAATGTGTGAAAACGTATCTTTTCGGATTCCGAGCGCGCAGGAGATAGCTCCACCGCGCAGGTGACGAGCGAGAGCTTGAGATAACCTTTCCAGAACGCGCGCGAGGCCATGGCGCCAGCTACTTTTTCGGTCTTGCGACTTCAGGACCAGTTATTCCCGACCCCGGCTGCGTCGAGGATAGCGGATCGCTGGCGGGGAATGTCTGTTCCAGCTCCTCGGTAAGACTCAGGTCGCTCGCCGGCTTCTCAGTCTTCTCGGGTTTTGGAGCCGGTTTTTTGTCCTTGGCCATCTCGCGCTCTCCTCGCAATAATTATACAAGACAACGCTGCAGAGGCCGAACAGGTTCCTCGACGACGATCGTCGACGCAGGGAGGATACCATGCAAGACGCAGAGGTGCTGATCGCAGGAGCAGGCCCAACCGGGCTGACCCTGGCCATCTGGCTCGCCAAGCAGGGCGTGCGCGTCCGCATCGTTGACCGGCTCGCGCAGCCCGGTACGACCTCCCGCGCGCTGGCGGTGCAGGCGCGCACGCTCGAGCTTTATCGGCAGATCGAGCTCACGGACGCGGTGATCGCGGGCGGGCATCAGACGCCCGCCGTCAATTTGTGGGTGAAGGGAGCCGAAGCGGCGCGCATTCCGTTCGACCACGTCGGCGCCGGCCTGACGCCCTATCCTTTTCTACACATTTTTCCGCAGGATAAGCACGAACGGCTGCTGATCGAGCGACTCCAGCAGCTAGGCGTTTGGGTGGAGCGGCCCGTCGAACTCATCGATTTTGAAGAGCGCGACGGCGCCGTCATAGCGCGGCTGCAACGCCCTGGCGGGGAGATTGAAACCTGCAACGCTCGTTACCTCGCGGGCTGCGATGGCGCCCGCTCGCGGGTTCGCGAAAAGCTCGGAATTGGTTTTCCCGGCGGAACTTACAAGCAGATCTTCTACGTCGCCGACGTCGAGGGAACCGGCCCCGCCTTCAATGGCGAATTGCACATCGACCTCGATAAGTCGGATTTTCTGGGAATATTTCCGATCGAAGCGCAAGGCCGGGCGCGCCTGATCGGAACGGTGCGCGACCAATCGGCGGCGAAGGGAGATGCGCTGACGTTCGACGATGTCAGCGATCACGCGATCGCCAGCATGAAGGTGAAGGTGAGCAAGATTAATTGGTTCTCGACCTATCATGTTCATCATCGCGTGGTCGACAGTTTCGGCCATGGCCGCGCGTTCCTGCTCGGCGACGCCGCTCACATCCATAGCCCCGCCGGCGGACAAGGCATGAACACGGGCATCGGCGATTCGATCAATCTGGCCTGGAAACTCGCCGCGGTGCTACGAGGCGCGCCGGACTCGCTGCTCGACAGCTTCGAGGCCGAGCGGATCGGCTTCGCGCGTCGCCTTGTCGCGACGACGGATCGCGCGTTTAGCTTTGCGACCGCGGAGGGCCCCATCGCGGAAATTTTGCGCACGCGCATCGCGCCGCTGCTGATCCCTGTTGTGACCTCTTTCCAGGCCACGCGCGAGTTCATGTTCCGCACCGTTTCGCAGGTCATGATCAACTATCGCGACAGCGCCCTGAGTGCGGGCGCCGCGGGCAAGGTCCACGGCGGCGACCGGCTGCCCTGGGCAGCGACGAACGATGCTGACAATTACGCGCCTCTCTCGGCGATTCGCTGGCAGGCGCATGTCTACGGAGCCGCGCGGCCTGAGCTGACAGCTTGGTGCGCTGCAAACGACATGCCGTTGCATGTCTTCGGCTGGAACAATGCCTTCGAGGAGGCCGGATTTGCGCGTAACGCGGTCTACGTGACGCGCCCCGACTCCTACGTGGGTCTGGCGGAACCCTCGGGCGCGGCGGACGCTGTGGAAAAGTACCTGCGGGAAAGTGGCGTCAGCCCGGGGCTACCCCACTGAACTCCAGAAACCGCAAAGCTCGCTTACCCGAAGCAACCTATTCCACGGGTCCGGTGTTAGGCGCCGTAGGTAGGCATTTCGGCCCTTCAGTGGAGAATAGCAATGAACCAACTTGGCGACCTCACGATCACCGTTGAGCAGGTCGAATTCGTCATTGAAAAAGCAAAGCAGTTCTTCGCCAAGGATGTCCTGACGGACCCCGGCGATGCGTCGAACGGGTCGGACGACGGCATGATCGAGGTGCTCGAGGACCATGCCAACGATCCCGTACGGCACGAACTGGTGTCGTTCATCCGCTCGATGAACGAG
>JAYTRP010000620.1:0-3148 GCA_043746145.1 Hyphomicrobiales bacterium
CACGAGTTCGGGATGCTCGCGCACGGCCTCGGAGAACGAACAGAAAATGACCCCCGCCTTGCGCAGTTCGGCCTTGAAGGTCGTCGCCACCGACACCGAATCGAACACGGCGTCCACCGCGACGCGGGGGCGCTCGACGCCGGCTAGCATCTCTTGCTCGATCAGCGGAATGCCGAGCTTGGCGTAAGTCTTGAGCAACTCGGGATCGACCTCGTCGAGCGACTTCAGCGACGGTTTCGCCTTGGGGGCGGAGTAATAATAAAGATCTTGATAGTCGATCTTGGGGTAGTCGACCCGCGCCCAGGTCGGCTCCTGCATAGTGAACCAGCGGCGTAGCGCCTCAAGACGCCATTCCAGCAGCCATTCCGGCTCGCCTTTCTTGGCGGAAATATAGCGTACGGTGCTCTCGTCGAGCCCTTTAGGCGGTTTCTCCGACTCGATGTCGGTGACAAAACCGTACTTATACGCGTCCACATCTAACGAGCGAACGCGATCGACCGTCTCCTGGACCGCCGCCATGCTGACATCTCCTCGCCTAGACGGTTTCAAGGACCGTCGGTAGGGGTCGCGGCGGGAAGACCCCGCCCGCTGCCTATATCGGCGCGCGCGAGGGTTTTTGCAACGCTATCCTTAGTACATGGCCGCGAGCTTCAGCCCGCCAGCTTCACGGCGCTGGCGGGCGGCGCCTCGGTCTGCCCGATTTCGCCGCGCATGCGCGCCACAGTCAGGCGCAGCAGTTCGCGCGCGCGCGCAGGGGAATCCTCCGGTGTGGGCCCTCGCGCGGCCATTTTCTCCTGAAACGTGCGATAATCGGCGAACCGCAGCCGCATCGGCGTGACGATCGCTTCGCCAAACGCGATCGCTTCGCGGTCGGCGAGCGAAGACAGAAAGTTCAGCGCCCCCTGGCTCGACGCGCCCGCCGCCTCAGCCATGATGAGCTTGTCGCGTTCGTTCGACAGCCGCATCGCAAACATCGTCGAACATTGCGAGAGCACGGTGGAATCGAGTTCGCTGGGCCGCTGCGTTACGATGCACAGCGAGGCGCCGTATTTGCGGCCCTCCTTGGCGATGCGCCCGATGGCGCGGCGGGTCGGCTCGAAGCCCGCCGACGGATTGGCGGGGATGTAGCGATGCGATTCTTCGCACAGCAGCGCTACCTGCACTTCGCCCTGACCGGACGCCGCCACCTCGAACGACAGCCGCGCCAGCACCGAAACCACCGCGTTGACCACCTCGTTGGGCAGCCCGCCCACCTGCACCACGGTGATTGCGCGGCGATCCATCGGCAGGCGGAACAGCGAGCCGATCACCTTGGCCATCGTATCCTCGACCATTAGGCGGCCGAACATGAAACGGTAACGCGGATCGTGGCTGAGCGCCTCCAGCCGGTTCTTCAGCGTGCGCAGATCGGCGCGCTGATAACGCGGATCGAGCTTGCCTGACCATTCGTCGAGCGTCAGCAGCGCGTCGGCTATTCGATAGGGGACGGGCGTGTCGGCGCTGATCCACGAGCTTTCGGAGGGCGAACTCCGACGCAATGTCGCTTCTGCGGCTTTGCCGGCGGAGGCGAATTTCTGCTTGGCTGTGCGGATCACCTCGTACAGCGCATCCGACTCGTCGGGGTTGGGCTTGCGGCCGCTATAGACGACGTCGAGCATCTCCTCGAAGCGGAACATCCAATAGGGCAGTTCCAGCGTCTCGGAATCCACGATATGCGCCTGCCCCACGAAATGCGCCGCATATTCGTTGTGGGGATCGACGATGAGCATCCGCAGCTTGGGACTTTCGCGCACGCATTGCTTGACCAGCATCGACACGGACGTCGTCTTGCCGACGCCGGTGGAGCCCACGATCGCGAAATGGCGGCGCGTCAGCTCCTCCACGCTGACGGTCGCGGCGATGGTCGGGTTCTGGCTCAGCACGCCGACCTCGACGACCCGCGCATCCCCCACCGAGAAGATCGCTTTCAGATCGCCCGCGCGGATCCGATGCGCGATGCAGCCCAGCGGGGGAAACGCATGAATGCCGCGATAAAAGCGTGGCGTTCCGCCCTCCTGGTCGACGATCTCGCCGCTCAGCTCGATCTTCACAAGGGCAATATTGACGCCGTTGGTGTCCCAACGCCCCTCTTTGATCGTGATGTCACAGACTTGGCCGACCATGCGCGCGCCATCGTGAACGACGGAGATCAGATCGCCGACCGACCAATGTTCGCCGGTTTCCATCCCGTTCATCTCGCAGGCGATCACGCCATGGGTGCCGGTTAGCGAAATCAGATGGCCCAGAATGCGGCGGATGCGGCGTTCCGGAGCGAGGATTTCGGAGACGGCAGGAATTTCCATGAGCGGGTCCGGCAGGCAAAAATCGCCAGCCCCCAAAATAACGTAAAGCCGTAAAGAGAGCGTTCAGCGCCGCTTTATTTTGTGAAACGCATCCCGCGCTTCAGGCGCGCGGCAAGGGGCGCCGACGCGGCCCCGCCACCGGCTCCGCCAGACCAAGGCCCCGCCCCGACAGGCTGGTGTGGGTCAAAAAGAACTTATGCGCGTCGAACGGCGCTTCGCCGGGCGCGGGCGCGATGCGCTCGCTGTCGCCGTCGGGGAGAAGCCGGTAACTCTGTTGGTTGTCGCGGATGTTGCTCTCCAATATCTGGTTGAGCACCTGCTCGTGCACGGTCGGGTTGCGTATCGGCGCCAGAGCTTCGACGCGCCGGTCCAGGTTGCGCGGCATGAGGTCGGCCGACGAGATATAGACCTTGGCGCGCGGGTGCGGCAGGCCATGGCCGCCGCCGAACGCATAGATGCGCGCATGTTCGAGGAACCGCCCGACGATGGATTTGGCGCGGATATTCTCCGATAGGCCCGGCACGCCGGGGCGCAGGCAACAGATGCCGCGCACCACCAGATCGATCTGCACGCCCGCCTGACTGGCGCGATAAAACGCATCGATCAATTCGGGATCGACGAGCGCGTTGCATTTGGCCCAGATCGCGCCCGGCTTGCCCGCTTTGGCGAAGGCGATCTCTTCGTCGACATGGTCCAGCAAACGCTTGCGCAACGAGAACGGCGAGATCGCCATGCGCTCCAGACCGTCGGGCTCTGCATAGCCGGTGATGAAATTGAAGATGCGGGCGACGTCGCGCCCGATCGCG
>JAYTRP010000621.1:0-3142 GCA_043746145.1 Hyphomicrobiales bacterium
CTCCTCGGTGGATTATACGCAAGTCTGGTCCGCTAAACGGCTTGCGCTGCAATGTCGCTTTGCCGCGTTCCTGCGCGGAAAAGCGGCGCATCCGCACGATCCCCTGTTCGCTGAATATGAGGAGTTTGTGCGGGTTGGAGGCGATCCCTTGCATCGTTTCGCCGTGTTTGAGGCAATTTCCCGCGAGCGCGTCGGCCAGGACTGGCGGCGCTGGCCGCAGGCGTTGCGCGACGCTGATCCGGCCGCCATGGAAGCGGTAGCGCAGGCTAGAGATTACGATTTCAGCTTTGCGCTGTTCTGCCAGTGGCTGGCTGACCGCCAGCTCGCTGGCGCCGCCGCGCGCGCTCGCGCAGGCGGTCTCGAGATCGGCTTTTATCGTGACCTCGCGGTGGGATCGTCGCCTGACGGCGCCGAAAGTTGGTCGCGCGCTGGTGAATTCGCAGTCGGCGTAACGGTTGGCGCACCGCCTGATCCCTTCTCCGCGCAGGGGCAGATGTGGCGCCTGCCCGCGCCCGATCCAATCGCTGGCGCGCGACAAGGCTGGAAAGGCTTTGCCGACCTGCTCGCCGCCAACATGCGCCATGCCGGCATGCTGCGGATCGACCACGCGATGGGACTGACTCGGTTGTTCGTGATCCCCGATGGCGGAAAGCCAGCCGATGGCGCCTATATCGCCTATCCCGTTGACGACCTGATCGGCCAGACGACGCTCGAGAGTCAGCGGCATCAGTGCATGGTGATCGGCGAGGATCTCGGCACTGTGCCTGCGGGTTTTCGGGCAAAGCTCACGCAAGCGAACATATCGGGCATGCGCGTTCTCTATTTCGAGCGTCGCAGCGGCGATTTTCTCCCCCCCGCCGACTATCCCCTTCTTTCCGTCGCTTGTGCGACCACGCATGACCTGCCGACCCTCGCAGGCTGGTGGCAAGGCGCTGATATCGGCGAACGGTTGGAACTCGCACTCTACGGCCCGGAGGAGGCCGCGAGCGCGTTGAGCGAGCGCGCACTAGAAAAACGAGCGCTTGTGGATGCGCTGAAAACGTCGGGCAAGATCGCGTTTGAGCCGGCTTTCGACGGTCCGCTGGATGATCAACTCGCCGCCGCGGTGCATGCCTTCGTCGCTGATTCTGGGTCTGCGCTGGCGAGTGCGCAATGCGACGATCTTGCCGGGGAAACCGTGGCGACCAACCTGCCCGGCACCGACAAGGAGCGGCCCAACTGGCGCCATAGGCTCGCCGAGCCAATCGATGCGTTGTTCGATGCGCCGCGCGCTAAAGCGATCATGGAGACCATGAGGCGATTGCGCACCTAGTCCGCGAGATTTGGCGAGAGCTACCCGCGTTTCGCGGAACTCGCTATTACGCGAGAAACGGTCAGGTTCGATCTATGGAATAGGATGAGGTTCTTGGGATAAGTGCCTCATCCTACAAAGAAATATAGGCGCTGCTCACCGTAGCTTACGCGAGCTGGGCCCGCACCGCGTCAGCAACCGCGCCTATCGATGACACTAGCCTCTATTCGTCTTCCGCTTCAGCCTTGGCCTGCACCGGGCCAGAGTCTTTGCCCTTGGCGCTGACGTCGCGGTCAACAAACTCGATCACTGCCATTGCGGCGTTATCGCCGGGACGGAAGCCCGCCTTCATAATCCTGATGTAGCCGCCGTTCCGGTCCTTGTAGCGAGGTCCCAGTACGTCGATCAACTTGCGGACGAGCACGACGTCGCGTAGGCGCGAAATCGCAAGACGACGCGCGTGTAGGTCGCCGCGCTTGCCTAGGGTGATGAGCTTCTCAACAACGGGCCGCAGGTCTTTCGCCTTTGGCAGAGTTGTCATAATCTGTTCGTGCTTGATCAGCGCCTGCGCCATATTGGCGAACATGGCGATGCGGTGTTCAGACGTACGATTAAAGCGGCGCTTAGCGCGACCGTGGTACATGGCGTGTCTCCTTTTCGGGTCTGCGGCCGCCGTGCCAAGGTACGGCCGCTTATTTCCCTGTCGCGCCGTTCGGCGAGATCAGGCAGCGCAATGCGCCTATAGTGGGTCTTGGGCACAACAGAACTGCAATACCCTCGCCCTATCCTTCTCCCGTTAAAGAGAGTGGGAAGTTCTCAGTAGTGTTCCTCGAAGCGCTTCGCGAGCTCCTCGATGTTCTCCGGCGGCCAGCCCGACACTTCCATGCCAAGATGCAGGCCCATCTGAGCCAACACTTCCTTGATTTCATTAAGCGACTTGCGGCCGAAGTTCGGCGTCCGCAACATTTCGCTTTCCGACTTCTGGATCAAATCGCCGATGTAAGTAATATTGTCGTTCTTCAAGCAGTTCGCGGAACGGACCGAAAGTTCCAGTTCGTCGACCTTCTTGAGCAGCGCCGGATTGAAAGCGAGTTCTGGTATTGCGTGCTGCGCCTCTTCGCGGCGCGGTTCCTCGAAGTTCACGAACACGGATAGCTGGTCTTGCAAGATGCGCGCGGCGTAAGCGAGCGCGTCCTCAGGCGACATTGCGCCGTTGGTCTCAATGGTCAATGTCAGCTTGTCTTTATCAAGGTCCTGACCTTCCCGTGTGTTTTCAACGCGGAAGGAGACCTTCTTCACTGGTGAGAAAAGGCTGTCGATCGGCATCAGGCCAATCGGCGAGTCCTCTGCGCGGTTGCGGTCGGCGGGCACATAGCCTTTGCCGCTCTGCACTGTGAACTCGATACGCAGGTCGGCGCCCTCGTCGAGCGTGCAAATCGGCATGCTTGGATTGAGGATCTGTATGTCGCCGGTGGTCTGAATATCGCCCGCAGTCACGACGCCGGGTCCACGGCGTTTCAGCACGAGGCGCTTAACGCCATCGCCCTGCATTCGGACTGCGATGTCCTTCACGTTGAGTACGATGTCGACGACATCTTCGCGCACGCCGGGAATCGACGAAAATTCGTGCAGAACGCCATCAATGTGGATCGAGGTGATCGCGGCGCCTTGCAATGAGGATAACAGCACACGACGCAATGAATTGCCGAGCGTCTGTCCGAATCCGCGCTCGAGCGGCTCGGCGATCAAAGTGGCGACGCGACGTGGATCGTCGCCGTAGGACACCTCGAGCTTCTTCGGCTTGATCAGTTCCTGCCAATTCTTCTGAATCACGAGTATACGCCTTCCATG
>JAYTRP010000622.1:0-3142 GCA_043746145.1 Hyphomicrobiales bacterium
CCCAGCGCGAACGGCATAATCGCCACCAGGATCAGAAAGAACACCGCTCCCACCGAAGCGCCGCCGCCGATCCGCCCCGCGATCCGCCATTCCCTGAGAAAGAGCGCGAACGCTGCGGTCAAAACCCCTCCCCCAGCGATAAATCAGCGTCAGCCGGCTCTCTATTTGCGACTGCGTCGCCCAGCCGCAACTCGTTTGAACCCTCGATGCCGAGCGGCGCGTGAGTCGCTGCGATAATCAGGCCGCCATCCGCGAGGCGCTCGCGCATGATCTGCGCGAACACCGCCTGCGAGGCTGCGTCCAGCGCGGTGGTCGGCTCGTCGAGCAGCCAGAGCGGGCGGGGGGCGACGAGCAGCCGCGCTAGCGCGACGCGCCGCTTCTGCCCGGCCGAGAGCGCGCGCACGGGAAAGTCGGCCACATGCGCCAATCCCAGCCGTCGCAACGCGGCAAGCCAAGCCCCTCGTGAGGAATCGCCGCCGAGCGCGCCCGCCCAGAAGGACAGATTTTCGCCCGCCGTCAGCGCGCCCTTCATCGCGTCGGCATGGCCGAGGTAATGCGCCTGCTCGCCTAAGCTCGCCTCCGCATCGCCGCCTTGCAACTGGAGCCGTCCTGAAGCGAGCCCGAGAAAACCCGCGATCGCGCGCAGCAGACTCGATTTGCCCGCGCCGTTCGGGCCGGTGACGATCAGGGCATCGCCCGCGCTTACGCTGAAGGAGAGGTCCGAGAACAACAACCGTCCGCCGCGCTCCAACCTTAACTTATCCGCGGTCAGGCGCATGTCGCTCCCCGTTCGAGCGCGCACGAAAAGAGCGCGACTTGAAACCTTAGTTTGTGTAGCCGCTGGATTGGATATTATCTATAAGATCGTAGTTTCCCCTAACCTCTCGCCGTATCGGAATCGCCCCTTGGCCAGCCTCGACAGTTTCAAGTGCCGCAAGAAACTCGCTGTGGGCGCCAAGACTTATGAGTATTTTTCGCTCAAGGCGGCGGAGAAAAACGGGCTCACGGGAGCCTCGAAACTGCCGTTCTCGATGAAGATCGTGCTGGAGAACCTGCTGCGCAACGAGGATGGGCGAACCGTTAAGAAGGCAGACATCGAGGGCGTTCTCGCTTGGCTGGACAACCGCGGCAAGGTGGACTGCGAAATCGCCTTTCGCCCCGCGCGCGTGCTGATGCAGGATTTCACCGGCGTGCCCGCCGTGGTCGATCTCGCGGCGATGCGCGATGCGATGACGGCGCTAGGCGGCGACGCCACCAAGATCAATCCGCTGGTCCCCGTCGACCTGGTGATCGATCATTCCGTGGTGGTGGATTTCGCCGGCACGTCGAAGTCGTTGGGGCAAAACGTCAAGCGCGAATACGAGCAGAACCAGGAGCGCTACCGCTTCCTGAAATGGGGTCAGCAGGCGTTCTCCAATTTCTCGGTCGTGCCTCCAGGCACCGGCATTTGCCATCAGGTGAACCTCGAATATCTCGCGCAGACGGTATGGACGAAGAAGGAGAAGGTCGACGGACGTAACTTCGAGGTCGCCTATCCCGACACGCTGGTCGGCACCGACAGCCACACGACGATGGTCAACGGGCTCGCCGTGCTGGGTTGGGGCGTCGGCGGGATCGAGGCGGAAGCGGTCATGCTGGGACAGCCGCTTTCCATGCTGCTGCCCGAGGTGATCGGCTTCAAGCTGAACGGCGAATTGCGCGAGGGCGTTACCGCGACCGATCTCGTGCTCACCGTTACGCAGATGCTGCGCAAAAAGAGCGTGGTCGGCAAATTCGTCGAATTTTTCGGTTCCGGCCTCAATGCGATGTCCGTGGCCGATCGCGCGACGATCGCCAATATGGCGCCGGAATATGGCGCGACGTGCGGGCTGTTCCCGATCGACGCGCAAGCGCTGGATTATCTCAAGACCTCCGCCCGCAAGAAAGCGCGCATCGAGTTGGTCGAAGTCTACGCCAAGGCGCAGGGCATGTTCCGCACCCGACTTACGCCCGATCCGGTGTTCACCGACACGCTCGAATTGAATCTCAACGAGGTCGTGCCGTCGCTGGCGGGGCCCAAGCGGCCGCAGGATCGCGTGCCGCTCTCCGCCTCTAAGGAGGGTTTCAGCGCGGCGATGACATCCGATTTCAAGCAGGGCGACACGATTGCACAGCGCCATAAGGTCGAGGGGACGAATTACGATCTTGGGCATGGCGATGTCGTCATCGCAGCGATCACCTCCTGCACCAACACATCGAATCCCAGCGTGATGATGGCCGCCGGACTCGTCGCCCGCAACGCGCTTTCCAAGGGGCTCACCGTCAAACCTTGGGTCAAGACTTCACTGGCGCCGGGCAGCCAAGTCGTCGCCGATTATCTTCAAGAGTCCGGCTTACAGAAACCGCTCGACAAACTCGGCTTCAACATCGTCGGTTACGGCTGCACGACCTGCATCGGCAATTCAGGTCCGCTCGCGCCAGAGATTTCCGCGACCATCGCAAAGCACAATCTGGTCGCGGCCGCGGTGCTGTCAGGCAACCGCAATTTTGAAGGCCGGGTCAATCCCGACGTTCGCGCGAATTACCTCGCCTCGCCCCCACTGGTGGTCGCGTATGCGCTCGCTGGCACCATGCAGATCGACCTGACCAAGGATTCCTTGGGTAACGACAAGCATGGCAAGCCGGTCTATCTCGCTGATATCTGGCCCTCGACGCGGGAAGTGCGCGACCTCGTCGAAGCGACGATCGCCCCAAAAATGTTCAAGACCAGATATGCCAGCGTGTTCGAAGGCGACGCCAACTGGAAGAAGGTGAGGGCGCCCGCCGGTCCCGCCTACGCCTGGGACATGGGCTCGACCTATGTGCAGAATCCACCCTATTTCGAGGGCATGACGATGACGCCAAAGCCGGTCGAAAACATTGTCGACGCGCGCATTCTGGGGCTGTTCCAGGACTCGATCACGACCGATCATATCTCGCCCGCCGGCTCGATCCGGCAGTCGAGCCCCGCGGGTCAATATCTGCTCGAGCATCAGGTTCGCCCGGCCGACTTCAACCAATACGGCACCCGGCGTGGCAACCACGAGGTGATGATGCGCGGCACCTTCGCCAATATCCGCATCAAGAACCAGATGGTGAAGGATGAACACGGCAATGTCGTCGA
>JAYTRP010000623.1:0-9744 GCA_043746145.1 Hyphomicrobiales bacterium
CCGCTACGGGCGCGATGTTGTCATTCGGCGTTATCCGATCTCCCCGCACGCGTTACGCTGAACCTGTCATTCACCCGCTGCGCCTCGGCTCCCGCCGCACGGGATAACCTCACCACGATTTATCCGCACAGTGGAAGGCTTAGCGTCCCTCCTCGATGGCCGCTTTCAGTTTGCGCAGATCGGCCCAAGCAAATCTTTTCGCGTTGGGCTGCCGGAGCAGATAGTCGGGATGCAGCATCGGCAGCACCGGGATCATGCGGCCAGGCTCAATCTCGAACTCGCGCCAACTTCCCCGCATGCGCGTGATCCCCTCCTTCACGCCGAGCAGAGTTTGGCTCGAGGTGTTGCCCATCAGGACGAGCCAGCGTGGGTTCGACAGCGCGATCTGGCGGCGGATGAAGGGCAGGCAGATCGCAGTTTCCTGCGGAGTCGGCGTGCGATTGCCCGGCGGTCGCCAAGGAACCACGTTGGCGATGTAGACCTTTGTCCGGTCTAGGCCGATCGAGGCCAGCATCAGGTCCAGCAACTGGCCGCCGCGACCGACGAAAGGACGCCCGATCCTGTCCTCGTCCCCGCCCGGAGCCTCGCCAACTATCATGATTTCGGCGCCCGGCGCTCCGTCGGAAAAAACGAGCTGCGTCGCCGTTGTCTTCAAGCGGCAGCCGTCGAAGGCCAGCAGAGCCTCGCGCAGTGCGGCAAGGTCGGGCGCGCGGGCAGCAATCTCGGAAGCCGAACGTGCGGCGTCTTCGGGAGTAGCGGGAGCGATCAGGGATTCGGCGCGCTGGGCCGAAACGGGAGGAGCCGAAACGGGAGCGGCCGGCGGCGTGACGATCGCTCGTGGGCGAGGAGCGGCGGATTCGGCGAAGCGGTCGTGCGGGGTCTCGTCGAGGGCGAGATCGACGCCAGCCTCGATCCACCAGCGAAGAACCTCACGGGCGCGACGCGCGTCGAGCGGAGCGGAATTCTTTTCGTCCATCGTCGTACCTCACGGCCCTAAATTCGTATCTCGGGCCAAAGCCGCCGCGTAGCGCCTCACCGTTTCCCTTTGTCGCGCACCCTTTAGCGCGATTTGCGCTGTCGACAAAACCTGCGACGTTCTGCCCGCTTGACGGTAAGTTCATACCTAAACTATCTCCACGCTAGTTTGCTCGCGCGCGCGTTTCTGCTAACGCCGAAGGTCAATCTGCGACCGCTGAAGCGCGAAGTGAGGGAAGAAACATGGCCGGCGAGAGCGAACTGCCCCCACGCGAAGCGATGGAATACGATGTCGTCATCGTGGGCGCCGGTCCCGCTGGTCTTTCCGCCGCCATCCGTCTGAAAGAGCTCGACGCCGAGCGCACCGTTCTGGTGGTCGAGAAAGGCTCGACCGTCGGCGCGCATATTCTTTCAGGCGCGGTGATCGATCCGATCGGGCTCGACCGGCTCGTTCCCGACTGGCGGCAGGACCCGGAAATGCCGCTGAAGACGGAGGTCGCCGAGGACCAGTTTTTGGTGCTCGGCCCGTCCGGCGGCGTGGCGTTGCCGAACTGGCCGATGCCGAAACTGATGAGCAATCATGGCAACTATATCGGCTCGCTCGGCGCTGTCACGCGTTGGCTGGGCGCGCGCGCCGAGGCGCTCGGTGTTGAAATCTATCCCGGTTTCGCCGCTTCGGAAGTCCTTTATGGCGACAAGGGCGAAGTGGTCGGCATTGCGACGGGCGACATGGGCGTTGGCCGCGACGGCGAGCCCAAGGACAGCTTTACCCGCGGCATGGAGTTGCGGGGCAAATACACGCTGTTCGCCGAAGGCGCACGCGGCTCGCTCACCAAGCAACTCGTGGCGAAATACGCGCTCGACGCAGGGCGCGACCCGCAGAAATACGGCATTGGGCTAAAGGAAGTCTGGCAAGTTCAGCCTGATCGTTTTCACAAAGGCCGGGTGCAGCACAGCTTTGGTTGGCCGCTTGGCGGAGCGGCGAGCGGCGGGTCGTTCCTCTACCATTACGATGACCATCTGGTCGCGGTCGGCTTCGTCGTGCATCTCAACTATCAGAATCCCACATTGTCGCCGTTCGACGAGTTCCAGCGCTACAAAACACATCCCAAAATCCGCGCGACGTTCGAGGGCGGCAAGCGGCTCTCCTATGGCGCGCGAGCAATCGCCTCGGGTGGTTGGCAGTCCGTGCCTAAGCTCACTTTTCCCGGCGGGGCGCTGGTTGGCTGCGCCGCGGGCTTCGTCAATTTCGCGCGCATCAAAGGCTCGCATAACGCTGTCTTGTCCGGCATGCAGGCGGCCGAAGCAGCGCATGCCGCTCTTTCGGCAGGGCGCGGACACGACGAGCTGGCGGATTACGAGGCGGGGTGGCGCGGGTCCGAGATCGGCCGCGACCTCCGCAGGGTGCGTAACGTCAAGCCGCTCTGGACGCGATTCGGTCTGGCGCTCGGCGTGCCGCTAGGCGGTCTCGACATGTGGACCAACCAACTATTCGGCGGTTCGGTGTTTGGCACCTTGAAACACGGCAAAACCGATGCCGAATCAATTAAGCCGCTGTCGTCTGTCGAGCCGATTCGATATCCCAAGCCCGACGGCAAGATTTCGTTCGACAAGTCCTCCTCGGTGTTCCTTTCCAACACCAATCACGAGGAAGATCAGCCTTGCCACCTCAAGCTAAAGGACCCAACGGTCCCGATTCGCTATAATTTGCCGCGCTATGGCGAGCCTGCGCGGCTTTATTGCCCAGCCGGGGTTTATGAGGTCGTCTATGCCGACGATGTCGCCAAGACCGACCCTTATTTCGTGATTAATGCGCAGAATTGCGTCCACTGCAAAACATGCGACATCAAGGACCCGACGCAGAATATTGTCTGGACCACGCCCGAAGGCGGCGGCGGCCCGAACTACCCCGACATGTAATTCTTGGCAGGTACCTCTTGGGGCGGGCGCGATTTCGTCGTTTGCGCGCCCTGATTCCCATTTAGTGATTTTCGCGTTAGACATTCGCTTTCGCTTCTTTCGCGAGGACTTTGTGCCTTTGAAAACTCTGCCTGCGAGCGCCGCGCTTACCTTCGCCTCACTTTTGCTCGCGGCGACGGCTCTCGCCGACGTCGCTCAGCCGCCTCCGTTTGGGGTAGCCGCCAGCGAACCGGGAAACTATCTTCCCGCGATCGTCGCGACCGCCGATCGCGATTCGGGCGGAGCGGCTTTTTATTACCGCGAAGCGCTCCGGTCGGACCCGCGCAACATCGATCTGCTGGAACATGCCTTCGCTGCGGCGCTCGCCGATGGCCAGGCGCGCGAGGCCTATACCCTCGCCGACAGGCTCGTGCTGCGCGATCCCGCAAATTCCTTGGGACGACTCGCTCAAGCGACGCGCGCGTTCTCGGACGGACAATACGTGGCCGCTCGCACTCAGCTCTCGGTTGGCGACGCCGGGAAAGCGCGCGACGTCACGACGACCCTGCTGACGGCTTGGTCCTATGCTGGAGCCGGCGATCTCAAACGCGCGCTCGATACGGTCGATAAGCTCAGCGATCCCGCCGTCTCCGTGTTTCGCGACTACCACGCCGCGCTAATCGCCGATGCGCTCGGCAATGGCCCCGAGGCTTTGCGCCGCTACCGGCTCGCTTACGCCAAAGATAAAAACACATTGCGATTGGTTGACGCCTATGCGCGCAGCCTCGCCCACCAAGGCGACATCGACGGCGCGAGAAAAGTTTACGCCGATTTCTCGTCGCGTAACCCCGAGCACCCCCTCGTCAAGGCCATTCTCGCCGAGCTGGCCGATGGCAAAAAACCTGCGCTGGTAGTGCGAAACGCCAAAGAAGGCGCAGCGGAGGCGTTGTATGGCCTAGGGGGGGCAGGAACGCGGCAGGGTGATGAACTTGCCTCGATGATCTATCTGCGCCTCGCGCTAGCATTGCGCCCCGATCACGATTTTGCCGCTGTAAACGTTGCGAATTTGCTGACCGATCTCAAGCAGGGCCAAGCGGCGATCCAGGCCTATCTCGCAGTGCCGAAGAGTTCTCCGCTCAGCGAGAGCGCAACAATCCAAGCCGCGATCGAATATGACGCGCTCGGCAACACCGACGCCGGCCTCGCGCTTTTAAAGCAGGTCGTCATCGATCATCCCGATGACCCCGAGGCGTGGAGCGCGCTTGGCAGCCTGCAACGTTCGGCGAAGACTTTCCCCGAGGCCGCTTCATCCTACGACAAAGCAATCTCGCTGATCGGTGTTCCCGACCGCGCGCACTGGACGCTGTTCTACTTCCGCGGCATCTGTTTCGAACGCTCGAAGAACTGGCCAAAGGCCGAGGCCGACTTCAAGAAGGCGCTGGAGCTGTATCCGGAAGAGCCGCTGGTGCTGAACTATCTCGGCTATTCCTGGATCGACCAGGGAATGAATCTGGACGAGGCGTTTAAGATGCTTCGGCGAGCGGTCGATTTGAAGCCGACCGACGGCTACATCGTCGACAGCCTGGGATGGGCGCATTTCAAGCTAGGTCATTACGACGAGGCGACCGAGGAACTCGAAAAAGCGATCGAGCTCAAGCCGGCCGATCCGGTTGTGAACGAGCATCTGGGCGACGCGTACTGGCGCGTGAACCGCCGGACCGAGGCGCATTTCCAGTGGAACCACGCGCGCGATATGGGACCGGAGCCTGATGAACTGCCGGCTATCCTGGACCGCATCGCGCACGGCCTGCCTGAACTTGCGCCGACGCCCGCCGCCGACGCTCAGCCCGCGCCAAACGTCCAACCGGCGACAACCGCTCGGCCCGACGCGAACACGCCTGCGCCCGCGCCGACCGACGCGCCAAAGACCGGCGGCTGAGCAGTTGATTCGCTGGCGCGCGCCCGCCAAGGTCAATCTGACCTTGCACGTGCTCGGCCGGCGGGAAGACGGCTATCACGAGCTCGATAGCGTGGTGGCGTTTGCTGGCGTTTGCGACTGGCTCGAGTTCACGCCGGGCCCGGCGCTCGCACTTGAAACGTTCGGCCCGACGGCTCCTGCGGCGGGTCCAGACGATGATAATCTAGTGCTTCGCGCCGCCCGGGCGCTGGCCGAGCGCGTAGCGGGACTGACGCTTGGCCGCTTTCGTTTGACGAAGATGCTGCCGGTTGCAGCGGGTCTCGGCGGGGGGTCATCGGACGCGGCGGCGGCGCTACGAGCGCTCGCTCGTTACAATCACATCGCCAACGATGATCCGCGCCTCACACAAGCCGCGCAGGCGACGGGCGCCGATGTGTCGGTCTGCCTTGCGCCCCGCGCGCGGATGATGCGCGGCGCCGGCGAACATGTTTCCTCGCCGCTGGGAATGGCGCCGCTACCCGCTTTGCTCGTCAATCCGCGAGTCGCCGTGCCGACCCCGCTCGTGTTCGCCGCATTGGGCCTTGCACGCGGTGAGCGCTCCGGGCGATGGCCATCGCCAGAGCCCCACGGAGCCGACGACGCGATCGCCGCGCTCGACGACGGTCGCAATGACATGCAAGCCGCCGCCGAGGCGATCGCGCCTGCAATCACGACCGCCCTGGCAGCGCTCGCAGCAACCGAGGGGGCCATAATCACGCGAATGTCCGGCTCTGGCGCCTCCTGCTTTGCGCTTTACCGAGACCGCAGCTCCGCCGCTCGCGCCGCGGCTCGAGTGCGGGCGTTACGGCCGGACTGGTGGGTGCGGGCGACAATGCTGCGGTGAGCCGCAGTCGCGAACTGAGTCCGCAAATCTGATTGAAATGGGCTGTCGCTTAGGCCCAGCGCAGTTGTATACCGCACGCGCATGTCCCTCGTCGCTACGCTCGAAAATCCTATTCCTCCCGGCGCGATCGTCGAGATTCTGGACGCCGTCGACGGCGTCAAGTTACGGGCCGCCCGCTGGTTGCCTGCCGCCGAGCCGCGCGGAACTGTAGCGATATTTGGTGGCCGCACCGAATACATCGAGAAATATGCCGAGATTGTCCAGGATCTCCTGGATCGCGGTTTTGCCGTCGCGTCTGTCGACTGGCGCGGTCAGGGTGGTTCGGAGCGCCCGCTGCGCAACCCGATGAAGGGGCATGTCGACGATTTCTCGCTTTACCAACGCGACCTCGCCGCCTTTGTCACTGGCGTACTCGGCCCCTCTTGCCCAAAACCATGGTTCGCGCTCGCCCATTCGATGGGCGGGCTTATTTTGATGGAGAACGCGCATGCCGGACGTTCCCCGTTCGAGCGGCTGGTGATTACATCGCCAATGATTCGCATTGGCGGTCTGAAGCGGCCGGCCCTTTCACGCGCGCTTGCGGAAGCGCTCGACGCGTTGGGACTCGGCGGCGCTTTTGTGCCCGGCGGGAATTCAAAGCCCACCGGTCTCGCCTCGTTTGAGGGTAATCCGCTCACCAGCGACCGCGAGCGCTTTCTTCGCGCGCGGAGCGTGCTCCTGGCGAAGCCCTCGCTTGGGTTGGGCTGGCCAACAGTGAGTTGGGTGCATGCGGCATTCCGGCTGCAGCGCAAATTCGAGAGCCCCGACGTCCCGCGTGAAATCACGACGCCGACGCTGGTGCTTGCCGCCGGCGCCGATCGCGTTGTCGACACGCCAGCGACGGAGCGGTTCGTCACCCGAATGCGCGCCGGCAATCTGATCGTGGTCGAGGGCGCCCAGCACGAAATCCTCATGGAGCGAGATCATCTTCGTAACCAGTTTTGGGTGGCGTTCGACGCTTTTGTGCCTGGGATCGAAGCGGAGCTGCCGCGTTTACCACAATTTATCGTAGGGTGACTTAGGGTTGCCGCACGGAATTCGAATTTTCGAGGCGTGATGCTAAACCCTCGGCCTAAGGGCCGCCCGACTCTCTCGGTGATTGTGCCGACCTATCGCGAAGCCGCGAATGTCCCCGTTCTGTTCGAACGGTTAAAGACCGTGCTCGACGGCCTGCCCTGGGAAATGATCGTCGTCGACGACAATTCACCCGACGCCACCTACGACGTCGCCTTCGCAATCGCGGCTGTCGACCCGCGGATGCGATGCCTGCGACGCGTCAACCGCTCCGGCCTCGCCGGCGCAGTCATCGAGGGCTGGCTCGCTTCAAGCGCAGATTTTGTCGCCGTGATCGACGGCGATCTGCAGCACGACGAAACAACCTTGCCGGCGATGTACGACGCACTCACGCGCGGCGACGGCAATATTGTAATTGGCACGCGCGTCGCCGATCCGACCAAGCCCGGCGGCCTCTCCCCGATGCGCCAAAAGCTCAGCAATCTCGGCGCCTGGTTCTTTCGCCGCGTCGCTGGCGTTGCGATTACCGATCCCATGAGCGGCTTCTTCATGACACGGCGCGAGGTCGTGGCGAAGCTCTCGCCCAAACTGTCGGCCGACGGCTTCAAGATTCTGGTGGACCTGATTCTCTCCTCCGACGGTGAATTGACCGTCGTCGAGCAGCCTTTCGTGTTCCGCCCCCGTCGAGCCGGCGAATCGAAACTGTCGCCGCTGGTCGGACTCGACTTTCTCGGCCTCGTCGCGCGCCATGCCAGCGGGGGCGTGTTGCCGACCCGCTTTGTGCTGTTCGCGCTGATTGGCGTCGGCGGTATCGTGGTCCATCTCGCCGCATTGTCGATTCTAATCGCCGCGCTAGGCCGGGACTCCTTTGACGAGAGCCAGATTTTCGCAACCATCGCTGCGATGGCGAGCAATTTTCTCCTGAACAACGAAATCACCTACCACGACCGGCGTTATCGCGGCGTCGGTGTAGTCGGCGGTTTCCTCGTATTCGCCCTGCTGTGCAGCGTCGGCGCAATCGCCAATATCAACATCGCAAACTTATTGTTCGAGTCGCATCGCGGCTGGCCGCTTGCGGGTCTCGCCGGCGGGTTGATTGGGGTGGTGTGGAATTACGCCGCGAGCAACACCTTCGTCTGGCGAGGTCGGCGCAAAAGTTGAGCTTGGCGGAACGAGAGTTGAGCCTGGACAACATGCGCGCGCGGTCCCATCTGCCCTAGTGTGAGGTCTCATGCTGCAAGACGCTTTAGCTTCCCTAGTCGACATCGCGTCGCCGCCGTTTCGCTCCGTGATGCTGAAGTCAGTCGCGCTGACGATCGCCGTGCTTGCGCTGGGCGGCTACGCTCTCGACCGCTTCGCGGTTTCGTTCGTCAACACGCAGCATGGCTGGCTTGCGGCTGCGATTTCTCTACTGATCGGGCTCGGCGTAGTCGCGGGCCTTGTATTGCTCGCCGCGCCGACCGCTTCGCTGGTTGCAAGCTTCTTCCTCGACGAGATCGCGGGCATCGTCGAACGCGAGGTCGATCCCTTCGGAATCTCGGGGCGGCCCGCGCCTGCGCTCGACTCGGCGCTCTGCGCGTTGCGCTTCGCAGCGCTCGCGCTCGTCGTGCTGCTGTTATCGCTCGTGCTGCTGTTTGTGCCCGGTGTTGGCCTGATCGCCTGGTTCGCCGCTAACGCCTATCTGCTCGGTCGTGAATATTTCGAACTGGCGGCGATGCGCTTTCGCCCAGCGTCCGAGGCGCGCGCCATGCGCCGCCATTTCGCCATCCGCGTCTATCTCGCCGGCTTGTTCATTGCCGCTTTCGTCGCGGTCCCGGTGCTCAACCTCAGCACGCCGCTATTCGCCACGGCGCTGATGGCGAGGCTGCACAAGCGGCTCGCCACAGCCTGAGCGGATTGCTCGCTGAACTCCAGCGGCGCTAAGCCGTCACTCCTCCAGCCAGAACTTCAGCAGATGATGCGCAATCGCCATTCGGTTGGGCGCTGCGATCCCCGTCGGGTGACGCTTCTCGAACATCGCCCGCACTTCCTCGCGTCCGAACCACCGCGCGTCCTCGAGTTCTTGCCCGTCGATCTTGATCTCGCGCGAGGTCGCCTCGACGAGGCAGCCGATCATCAGCGAGGACGGAAACGGCCAGGGTTGCGAGGCGATGTAGCGTACAGCGCCGCACGCGATCCCGGATTCCTCGTGGATTTCGCGCCGGACCGCCTCCTCGACCGTCTCGCCGGGCTCGATGAATCCTGCCAGCGCTGAGTACATGCCCTTTGGGAACCGCGCCTGTCGGCCAAGCAGGCAATCCTCCCCGTCGACCGCGAGCATGATCACGACCGGATCGGTTCGCGGGAAATGCTGGGTCTTGCAAGCGTCGCACTCGCGCCGCCAGCCGCCCGCCGTGACCCGGGAGGGAGCGCCGCAATTAGGACAGAAGCCGTGCTTCGCGTGCCAATGGACGATCGCCTTGGCCTGACCGAGAATCGCGACTGTCGCCGACGTTACGAGGCCTTGCGCCGCCACCGAGCGCAGATCGATCGGTTCGAGGTCGTCGCGGCCCGGCACGATCAGTTCGCGCCGGTCGAGGAACCCGTCGCTGTGATCGGCCCGCTGCTCAACCGACGAATCGGGCAGCAGCATCGCGAACACCGGCGCGCCGGAGAGTTCGAGCCCTAGCAGAACCTCAGTCACAGAGCCGCCGAGCGCCTCGGCGAGCGACATCGGATGCAACGCGACCCGATCGCCTTTCGATAGAATAGGCATGTCGCGTGCGATAAGCACCGCCTTCGCTTTGCGGTCAGCCCGACAAGCGTTCAAAAACGCTACGTTTTCACGGCGATCGGAAACGCGGTCTAACGGCGCGCCGGAAAAGCCGAAATCGAAGTTGCGGGTCGCTGTCGTAAAAAAGGCGTCATCCATCGATCATTCCTTCCGCAGCCACAGCGCCCGCTGCTGGCCAAGCCAGCCGAAGCCGGATTAAATCGCAGCCCGAATCGGCCGCACGTCACCCCTGTCGGAGCAAGC
>JAYTRP010000624.1:0-3130 GCA_043746145.1 Hyphomicrobiales bacterium
ACTGCCGTTTCGACAACTCGCGATTTGGCGCCAAAAGCGCTTAGACTTAAGCAAAACCGCTTAGACTTAAATGGCGCGCCCGGAAAGATTCGAACTTCCGACCCCCAGATTCGTAGTCTGGTGCTCTATCCAGCTGAGCTACGGGCGCACGCTTCGGCCAGGCGATAAGGCCCTCGACCGTGAGGCGGCGTGTAGACGCTTTTGTCCGGGGAGGCAAGCGCCCGATCGCCCGTAGTTGCCTTCCTTCACCACCCTCGGTAAGCCAAACCGAGATGCCCCCACCCCTCGCCCTCGTCAACGCGCGCCTGATCGATCCAGCGGCTCTGTCTGAGACGCGAGGAGGCGTTTTAGTAATTGATGGTCGGATCGTTGCGGTCGGGCCGGGTGTGACCACGCAGAGCGCTCCAGCGGAAGCGCGCGTGATCGACTGCGGCGGCGACGTGGTTGGCCCTGGTCTGATCGACATGCGCGCCTTTATTGGCGAGCCTGGCGCCGAATATCGTGAGACGATCGCGAGCGCGAGCGCAGCGGCTGCGGCGGGCGGCGTCACGACGCTCGTCTCGCGCCCTGACACGACGCCGCCGGTCGATGATCCCGCCGTCGTGGATTTCATTCTGCGCCGTGCGCGCGATGCGGCCAAGGTGCGCGTGCTGCCCTCGGCGGCGTTGACCAAGGGACTAGCCGGCCAGGAGATCGCAGAGATTGGCTTGCTGGCCGAGGCGGGCGCCGTTGCTTTCTCCGACGGGCCGCATTCGATCGCCAACGCGCAGACGCTGCGCCGCGCGATGACCTATGCGCGCGACCTTGGCGTGCTGGTGATGCATTATTGCGAAGATTCCGCGCTCGTCGGCGACGGCGTGATGGCGGAGGGTCTCCGCGCAAGTTGGCTCGGCCTGCCAGGCATCCCGCGCGAGGCGGAGACAATCGTGCTGGAGCGCGATCTCAGTCTTGTCGCGCTAACTAGGTCGCGCTACCACGCCGTTTTCGTTTCCAACCAGCTCTCGCTGGCGGCGATCGACCGCGCCCGCGCTCGCGGTGTCGAGGCGACCTGCGGCGTATCGATTAATCATCTGACGCTCAACGAGATCGATGTCGGCGACTACCGCACATTTCTCAAGCTGAACCCGCCTCTGCGCGCCGAGGAGGAGCGGCTCGCGCTGATTGAGGGGCTCGCAAACGGAACGATCGATGTCATCGTCAGCGATCACGATCCGCAGGATGTCGAGACAAAGCGCCTTCCGTTCGCCGAGGCTGCGGCGGGCGCAATCGGCGTCGAAACCATGCTTTCCGCGGCGCTGCGACTGGTCATCTCCGGCGCGGTCTCGTTGCCCCGGCTCTGGCGCGCGATGTCGCTACGGCCGGCGGAAATTCTCGGTCTGCCGCAGGGCCGGCTTTCCGTGGGCGCGCCGGCCGATCTGGTGCGGCTCGACCCAGACGAGCCTTATGTACTCGACCCCGCTACGTTGCATTCGCGCTGCCGCAACACGCCGTTCGATCAGGCACGGCTGGAAGGCCGGGTTAAGTTAACGCTGGTTGCGGGAAACGTCGCGCACGAATAGGGTGATCGCTAGTTTGCGTGCACTGAGAGGCCTTGTTCGCCGTGGCGTTTTCCTTGAACAGCGCTTATGCGGCTTTGGCGCTGCTGGTCGGCTATCTCCTTGGCTCGATCCCCTTCGGCATGATCCTCACGCGTCTCGCTGGGATAGGCGATCTGCGCACCATCGGCTCGGGCAATATCGGCGCGACCAACGTGCTGCGTACGGGACGCAAAGACCTCGCAGCCGCAACGCTTGTGCTCGACGCTTTGAAGGCGACGGTCGCTTATCTGTTCGCGTTCACGCTGTTTCACGACGAGACGGCTGCATTGGCCGGCGCCGCTGGTGCGTTCCTCGGCCATCTCTATCCCCTCTGGCTCGGATTTCGCGGCGGCAAAGGCGTAGCGACTTTTCTGGGCGGCATGATCGCGGCCTGCTGGCCTGCCGCACTGGCGTTCGCAATCGTGTGGCTCGTAGTCGCTGGGATCACGCGCTTTTCTTCGGCCGCTGCACTAGCTGCGAGCGTAGTGGCGCCGCTAGTTGCGCTCGCGCTTGGTGAACATCGAGTGGCGCTGCTGTTCGCGGCGCTCGCGGTGCTGCTCTGGATCAAACATTCGCAAAACATCGAGCGTCTGCTCGCCGGCAAGGAAACACGCCTCGGCAGCAAGGGCTGATGGTGACCGCCAGAACGCCGAAACTGCGGCTGAGCGACGAGCAGCGGTTCGACTGGCTCCGACTGATCCGCTCGGAGAACGTGGGACCACGCACGTTCCGCGCACTCCTCAACAATTTTGGCGGCGCCAAGGCGGCGCTCGAAGCGCTGCCGGACCTGGCGCGGCGCGGCGGCGCACGGCGCACGATAAAAGTCGCGACCGCGCATGACGTCGAGTTGGAACTCGCCGCCGCACGTAAACATGGGGTTCGCTTTATCGCGTTGGGCGAGCCAGAATATCCCCCCGCGCTTCGAAGCGTCGAAACGGCGCCGCCGATACTCGCGCTGCTAGGACGCGAGGAGGCATTGCAGCAACCGGCGGTCGCCTTAGTGGGCTCCCGCAACGCGTCAGCCGCAGGCATCGCATTCGCCGACCGTCTGGCGCGCGCGCTGGGCCAAGCCGGCTACGTCGTTGTTTCCGGCCTGGCGCGCGGCATCGATATGCGCGCGCATGTCGCGTCATTGGAGACCGGCACAATCGGCGTGCTGGCGGGCGGCCATGCCCGCGTCTATCCGCCCGAGGCGATCCCGCTCGCGCCACGCATTGCGGAATACGGCGCGATACTCTCGGAAATGCCGATTGAGTGGGAACCGCGCGGGCGTGACTTTCCCAGACGCAACCGGATCGTATCGGGTCTGGCGCTCGGCGTGATAGTGGTCGAGGCTGCGCGCGGTTCTGGCTCGCTGATCACGGCGCAATTTGCTCTAGATCAAAATCGGGAATTGTTCGCCGTACCGGGCTCGCCGCTCGATCCGCGCGCGGAAGGCGCCAACGATCTGTTGCGCACCGGCGCGCATCTCTGCGCCCGGATCGAAGATGTGCTGGCGGTGCTCGATCCTTTGCGCGCGTACGATCCCTTCGCCGCGTTCCGAGAAGACGCGC
>JAYTRP010000625.1:0-3125 GCA_043746145.1 Hyphomicrobiales bacterium
CACACTAGACCCGACATCAAAATCGCGCCATCGCGCCTCAGGCCTCCCATCCTGCCCAATCTTAGCCCGAAGTCGAATTGATAGAACCGTCCAGTTTCGTAGCTTTAATGCATTGATCCGCTCTTGATTTGCATCGAACTGTCAAATATATCTGACATGTGATCGAAGTCCGCCGTACCCGGCAGTTTATTGAATGGCTTGACGGCCTACGAGATGCCCGAGCCGTGGCCAAAATTGCATCTCGCTTAATTCGCGTGGCCAACGGAAATTTCGGAGACTGCGCTTCTGTTGGTGAAGGCGTCGAAGAATTGCGCGTCCACTATGGACCGGGATATCGGGTCTATTTCGTTCGTCGCGGTAGCGTCGTCGTTATCGTTCTTGGCGGCGGCGACAAGTCGACCCAAGGTCGCGATATCGAATTAGCGAAATCTCTGCGAAAGGAGCTTTAGCCGATGGTCCTTGAAACGAATCTTTTCGACGTCGCTGAGATTCTCAACAGCGACGAGCGCATTTCCGCCTATTTGGAAGAAGCATTCGAGACCGGCGACCCCCGCATCATCGCCGCTGCCATTGGAGATGTCGCGCGCTCACGCAGCATTTCGGCCATAGCCAAGACCGCAGGCTTGACCCGGGAGACGATCTACCAAGCGTTCTCAGCAGACGGCAACCCGACGCTATCAACCATGACGGCTGTCATGAAATCGCTCGGCTTCCAGTTGTCCGTGAAGCCGATCGAATTGGCGGCCGGTTGAGTTCGTCACGCTGGGACATCGGGAATGTTGGACAAATTTGTAGATGCAGTGCGCTGCGTCTGTAATCGCTGTGACGACGGAGCCCGACTGTCTACGCAGCGCCTAACGCGATAGGCGGCGTCAATGTTCAAGCGAATAGGCCCGCATGATGCGTCATAGACGGCTATCGATGATTACACTTAGCGCCAGCCTGCTTACAGGCATCCTAACCCTTCCGGCTTTCGCCGAAGCCCCCATCGTCAAAACCGCCGACGGTCCTGTCGCCGGCTCATCCTCCGAAGGCGCCGACAAATTCCTTGGGCTACCCTTCGCAGCGCCGCCGGTCGGCGCCTTGCGCTGGCAGGCGCCCCACCCTGCCGCACCCTGGACAGAAGTCCGCGACGGGTCGAAACACGCGACGCGATGTTCCGCGCCCTCCGCCGGCGACGGCCCGCGACTCGTGAACGAGGACTGCCTCTATCTCGACGTCTATCGTCCTGCGGGTACGGCGTCCGACGCCAAACTTCCCGTCACCATCTTCATCCATGGCGGCGGCAATTATTCCGGCTCGACCGATATCTTCGACGGGTCGCGCAGGGCTGCGCAGGGCAAGACGGTCGTCGTCACCTTGGCCTACAGGCTCGGCGCGTTGGGCTATGCCGCGCTTCCCGCGCTCACATCCGAAGGCCCCGATAGCGGTTCCGGCGATTACAGGCTGCTCGACCAAATCAAGGCGCTGCAATGGTTGCGCGACAACATCGGCGACTTCGGCGGCAACCCGCAGGGCGTGACGCTCACCGGCGAGTCCTCGGGCGGGACGGCGTTGTGCAGCCTGCTCGCGACGCCGTCGACAATGGAGTTGTACAACCACGCCGCCATCCAGAGCAGCCTTTGCCAAGTCGATCCTGATTTCGCGAGCGCTGAGAAAAACGGCCTCGCCTTCGCCGCCAAAATCGCTGCTCGATGAAATCGAGTCGCAGACGGAAATTTGACGATCGCGCTTCTGTGGTGATGACGACGACGAATTGCGAGGCCACTATGGTCTGAGATATCGGATCTACTTTGGTTCGTCGCAGGAGTATCGTTGCGGCCGTCCGTAACAGTTCGAGAGCCGCCAGCCCCTCCACTGGAGCCCGGACCCTCAGTGCTCAAACTCTTCAGGTTCCCGACTCGAGTTTCAAAAGCGTAGGACATTGACTGTTCCGGATTCGGCATCAATAAAATATACGATCCAGAATTGCGTTCGCCTCTCCACTCGAAACAGATACGCGCGATAGGGAGCGCCTGTCACAAAGAAATAGCCCCACATGTGAGGAGCTTCGGGGATCATGCTGGATAAAACATAGTTGAGGGCAACGAACGCCTCTCGGGCGAAGTTCTCGCTATACTAAGCAGCGTAGGCGGCGAAGCCCTCGATTTCCGTATTCGCGAGCGGAGCGATAACAACTTTGAATGCCATCAGGTTTTTGGTTTGGCGGCTTTCCTGATCTCGAGCATCGTAGCGACAAAAATATCGGGATCGTGCAACACACCCGTTCCTAGCCGGATCGCCGCTTCTGCTTCCTTCAAGGACGACAAGAGATCGGCGCGCTCCGCGCTATCGGGAACAATCACCTCTTCCATTGTGGTCACGGGCATCGATACTGCACGCCGGAAATCAGGTTTAACTGCAGGAGAACTCATGGTGCACCTTTAACACAATCGAGCTTGCGATTCACGTGCGAAACCCACTTGACACTTCGCAGAGATGGCGTCCCTATCGGATGCACCCATATGCGCATTCTGCCAATACAAAGTCTGACAGGCCGCGAAACTTCGCGCGACGCTTCGACGGCGCGTTCGCCAATTGGCCGTTGCATCCGCATCGTTATCGTTTGTCTCCCGTACTTCGTCGAGATTTTGCGGCATTTGCCCCCGGGCAAAGAGCAGCAGTGTTTCCGCATTTGTTGTAAAATGAAGAACCGAGGCGCACTAGCGACGATAACTCGGACGGCTACCTCACGTTCACGCGACGCCTCGCGCCATCGCCGGAATCCCCAGCAATTCCTCCAGCAACCGGCGTGACACAACCAGATCGGCGAGGCTGTAGCGGTCCAGCACCGCGAAAAAGGCGGCGAGCGCGTCGTGCAGCACCGAACGCAGCACACAGCCCTCGTAGATTCGGCATTGGCCGTCCGGGGCAAAGCAACTGACCAGATTCAAATCGTTCTCGGTATAGCGAACGAGGACGCCGATGTTGATCTGCACCGCCGGCTGCGCCAATCGCAGCCCGCCCCCATTTCCGCGAGTCGTCTCGACATAGCCGCCGCTGCGCAAATGCTGGGCCACCTTGATCAAATGATGGCGCGAGACGCCGAAACTATCGGCGATCTCGCCGACGTTCACCAAGGCGTT
>JAYTRP010000626.1:0-3124 GCA_043746145.1 Hyphomicrobiales bacterium
CTCTACGCCGCGACCAAGAAGGCGACGGAGGATATGGCGCATTCCTACGCGCATTTATGGAAAATTCCGACCACGGCGTTCCGGTTTTTCACGGTCTACGGCCCCTGGGGCCGGCCCGACATGGCGCTGTTCAAATTCGTCAAGGCGACGCTGGCGGGCGAGCCGATCGACGTCTACGGCGCCGGCCAGATGCAGCGCGATTTCACCTACATCGACGACCTCGTCGAGGCGATCGCGCGCCTGATCGAGACGCCGCCGCGTGGGGGGGCGCCGGTCGGGGAGCATGACTCGCTGTCGCCGGCGGCGCCCTATCGCGTCGTGAACATCGGCGGCGGCCAGCCTGTCGGGTTGCTCGATTTCATCGATGCGGTCGAGCGGGCGCTGGGGGTCACGGTGCAACGACGCATGGTCGAGATGCAGAAGGGCGACGTGCCGGCGACCTGGGCGGCGCCCGATCTGTTGCGCGCATTAATCGATTATGTGCCGGAGACGCCGGTCGAGCGCGGTGTGGAAGCATTCGTGGCGTGGTATCGCGGCTATTATGGGTAAGAGGCTTTGCGGTGGCGGCTCGCGCGGGCGCTTTAGCCAACGCTGGCTTTCAGTCCCCGCATTGCCTGCTCCACCACCTCCACCGGCGCCAGCGCTCCGGGCCAAAGCACCACCTGAGCCGCGAGCCCATGCGCAAATTCGCAAGCCGCCCGTGGCGATTGGTTTGCGAGCCTCGCCGCGAGATAACCTGCATTGAACGCATCCCCGGCGCCGGTTGTGTCCCGCGCTTCGGCGACGCGGGCCTCGCAATCGCCCGCCTCGCCATCGCAGAGCAGATAAGCCGGTCCGTGCCCATTCTTGACCACGATCTCCCGCACACCTAACGCGGCGATCCGCTCGGCGCTCGCCTGCGGGTTTGCATCGCCCCAGAGCGCCGCCTCGTCGTCAAAACTTGGCAGGGCAATGTCACAAGCGCGAAATATTTCGGCCATCGCGTTGCGCGCCGTTGCGTCGTCCCGCCAGAGCCGACGGCGCAGGTTCGGATCGAAGCTCACCCGCGCCCCGTTTGAGCGAGCCGTCTCCAGAGCCGCGTGCAAGTTCTTGCGCCCTTTGGCCTCGATCACTGCGAGCGTGATTCCGGAGAGATGGATCAACGCCGCGCCTTCCAGCGCTTCAGCAAGCATCACGGGATCGTCGGCGAGCCGTCGGGCGGCTGATTCGCCGCGCCAGTAGGAGAAGCGCCGCTCGGCGCCGTCGAGTTCGATCAAATATAAGCCGAGCGTCCGCTCGCGATCGCGCGATACGGCGGCGACATCGAGTCCGCTGGCGGTGAGGAAATCTATCAGGCTGCGCGATAGCGCATCCTCGCCGACCCGCGTGAGATATTTCACGGGCGTGGCCGCGCCGACAAGGCGGCGCAGATACCAGCAGGTGTTGAGCGTGTCGCCCGCAAAACCCTTGGCGTAAAGGCCGTCGCCAACCGGCGCGAACTCAACCAACGCCTCGCCGACGCCGATGATCGCGCCCGACTTCACGCGCTTTTCCCAAGAGCGGCGATCGCTTCGCGCGCGGCGAGCGCGAGCGGGGCCGGCGGCGCTTCAAGATCAGCCCACATCACTCCCGCATGTTTCTCAGGCTCTCGGTTGCAAGGCTCGCCCGCGACGATCCGAGCGAGATGCACAGGCGAGATCCAATGCTGATCCTCGAGCCCGATCATCTCAACGAGGACGAGCGGGCGCTCCAGCACGATGGTGACGCCCAGCTCTTCTGCGATTTCGCGCCGGATCGCGTCTTCCACGCGTTCGCCGAAATCGACCTTGCCGCCCGGCAGGCTCCAGCACCCCGCTTCCGGCGGCCTCAGTCGCTTGACCAGCAGCAACCGGCCGTCGCGCAAGATCGCCGCGCCGCAGCCGACGCCTGGCGCGTTCTGGATTGGCGTGTTCACTGGCTCAGCGCGGCGAGGATTCGCGCCCAGGAGCGTGCGCCCTTGTGGAACGAGGAGCGCTCGTATTTTTCGTTCGGTGAATGGATCGCGTCGTCGGCAAGGCCAAAGCCGACCATCAGGCTGTCCATGCCGAGCTCGCGCTTGAACGCGCCGACGACCGGGATCGAACCGCCGGCGCCGATCACCGCGGCCGGCTTGCCCCATTCCGCCTCGAGCGCCCGGCGCGCGCGCCGCAAAGCTTCTCCACGCGCGGGCAGGCCGATCGCCGGACTGCCGCCGTGGCTGATGAATTCCGCCCTCACGTCCGCCGGCAGCCGCGCCTTGACGAAAGCGCGAAAGCTCTGGGTGATGCGCTCCGGATTTTGCTTGCCGACCAGTCGAAACGAGACCTTGGCGCTCGCCTTGGCCGGCAGCACGGTTTTGGCGCCCTCGCCGGTGTAGCCGCCAATGATCCCGTTCACATCGCAGGTCGGGCGCGACCAGATCATTTCGAGCGCCGAGCGGCCCTTTTCGCCCGCGGGGACGGAAAGCCCGACGTCGCCAAGGAAGCGGACGGGGTCAAATTCCAGTTCGCGCCATTGCGTGGCGATTTCCTCCGGCAATTCCTCCACGCCGTCGTAGAAGCCGGGAAGCGTCACCGCACCGTTCGCATCGTGCATGTCGGCGAGGATGCGACTCAGCACGCGAATTGGGTTGATCGCGGCGCCGCCGTAGAGCCCGGAATGGAGATCGCGGTTTGCGGCGTGGATCACCACTTCTTCGATCGCGATGCCGCGCAGCATCGTGGTGATAGCCGGGGTTTTGGCGTCCCACATCGAGGTGTCGCAGACGAGCAGCAGGTCGGCCTTCAACTCCTTCGCGTATTGCGTGAGGAAGGCGGGCAGCGAGGGAGACCCCGTCTCCTCTTCGCCCTCGAACAAAATACTGACATGACAAGGCAGGCCGCCATGCGCCTTGAAGGCGCGGCACGCTTCGACGAAAGTCATGAGCTGGCCCTTATCGTCGGCCGCGCCGCGCGCCACGATCCGCTCGCCATTCGCGTCCGCCTCGATCCGCGGTTCAAACGGCGGTGTCGTCCAGAGCTCGAGCGGATCGGCGGGCTGCACGTCGTAATGGCCGTAGAACAACACATGCGGCGCATCGCGCGTTTTCGCTTTTGCGCTGCCCATCACCATCGGTCGGCCCTTCGAT
>JAYTRP010000627.1:0-3119 GCA_043746145.1 Hyphomicrobiales bacterium
ATATGATCCGCGGAATACTCGCCTTTGCCCAGCGCTTGCGCAGGGCTGGCCGGTTGCGGCTGCCGAGCCAGACGCGCGCTCTCGGAAACCTTGATCCGCCCCGGCGCGGTGAGCGTCGCTTCACCCCAAATAACCCCGATATTGTTCTTCTTGAGCAGGGCGGCGACGCCCCTGTTAAGCCGCTGCGCAACATCGCGCGAGCGTTGAACGACGGCATTAGCGTCGAACCGCACATTCTCGGCGGCGAGACCGAACTCTTTTGCACGCCGGAACAGATCATACACCTCGGCCGATCGCAGCAGCGCCTTTGTCGGGATACATCCCCAATTCAGGCAAATGCCGCCGAGATGTTCACGTTCGACAATCGCTGTCTTGAGGCCCAGTTGAGCCGCGCGGATCGCCGCGACATAGCCGCCGGGCCCCGACCCTATAACGATGAGGTCGAATTTCATGATTGCCGAGCGACCGTCGTTGATTGTTCCCTGGCTTGACGACCCTTCGCCCGCGCCTTGAAGGTTCGCGAACTGACGCGGTCCAGCAAATCAATGACATCTTTCAGGTTCGCGCGCGGAATGCCCTGCGTGATGAACACGATCTGCGTCCGATGGTCGGCGTCAGGCCATTGGTCGAGCCAGGACATCGTGTGCAGCAGATGCTGAGCCCCCTGAATGACCGCGGGACGTCCAGGCTCCTCGGCGATGTTCACGAGCCCCTTCACCCGCAGCAGTCCTATGCCCAGATTTTGTCCAATGCCGTCGAGGAGAAATTGCAACTCGTCGCGGGACAACGGCGCCTCTCGAGTGAGCACGAAGCTTTCGATCGCCTTGTCGGCGAGATGATTGAACGCAGTGTCGCGCCCGTGATCGTGTACCGAGTGGTCGTGATGATCGTGGTCATGCTCCGAGGCGTCGGCATGGGGTTGGCCGCCACCCAGATGAGCCTCGACGTTCAACCAAGGGCGGGGATCAGCTTTGGAATCCGCTGCGTCGAAGCCCTGGGACGAAAGTAACTTGGCTACAGACGCCGACGTCCAGTCGACAACGACGATTTCGGCCGAAGGGTTGATTCGTCGCAACTCTCGACGAATCCGCACCTCCGCGTTTTTGCGGTCGCCGCCCACAAGATCGAGTTTTGTGATCCGGATTTTTTCAGCCAGCGCGACTTGCCGAACCGATTCATCGTGTTCCTCGGCAGTGCTTCGCCAGTTCACGGCATCGACGAGCGTGAGAACGCTGGCAACCCGGTAAAGGCCATCCAGCGTCGGCTCCGACAAGAAGGCTTGCAGCACGGGACCCGGCTCGGCCAATCCTGAAGTTTCAATGACGACATTGTCGAAGAAGGGAATTTCGCCAGCTTGCCGCGAGTGAAACAGTGAATTCAGCGTCCCTACGAGATCGCTTCGCACCGTGCAACAAAGGCATCCGTTTTCCAGTACGATCACGGAGTCGGAGCTTCTGGCAAAGAGTTTATGGTCGAGGCCGATCTCACCGAATTCATTGACCACCACAACAGTCCTCGCCAACTCCGGCGAGCGGAGTGCGGCGTTGATTAGAGTGGTCTTGCCGCTACCGAGAAAACCAGTGACCAAAGTCACGGGAATTCGGGCGGGCGAACCGGCGGACCGGCTTTCGTCTGGCATGCTGATCTCCAATCAGAAAACTTCGCAGCCGGGAAGACCGCACGAGATCAAACGGTCGGACGGGAAGTTCGTGATGATTTCGCACCCGTCCGCGGTCACCACGACCTCTTCCTCGATGCGGGCAGCGCCTGAGCCGTCCTCAGCGCCCTTCCAGGTTTCCAGAGCAAAAACCATACCCTCGGCGAGCGGCTTGTTCTGCCCTCGGAACCGCTTGGAGAATATAGGGCGTTCCCACAACGACAGACCGACGCCGTGCCCGTATTGCAACAGGAAGGCCTCTTCCTCGTCTCGGTAGCCGAAGTCCTTGGCGTCGGGCCAGACGGAGGCCACCTCATCCGGGGTCACGCCCGGCCGGATCATGTCGATCGAGGCGCTGATCCACTTTGAAGCGGTCTCGTAAGCATCGATCTGAGACTTGCTCGGCTCGCCACATATAAATGTCCGATAGTAGCAGGTTCGGTAGCCGTTGAAGGAATGCATGATGTCGAGAAAAATCATGTCTCCTGGCTGGATCATGCGATCCGAGAAGGTGTGCGAATGCGGGCGCCCGCGGCGGCCCGACACCGAGTTCACGCATTCGACACGCTCCGAGCCCATCCGGAACAAGCGGTCGTTAGCAATCGCGACAAGTTCGTTTTCCTTAGTGCCGGGCCGGATAGCCTTGACTATGTCGACATAGGTGGCGTCGACCATCGAAGACGCCATTTTGAGAAGTTCGATCTCGTCTCCGGTCTTGATCTCTCGCGCATCCAGCAGCGCCTGCTGACCGTCAACCACTTCGACGCCTTCAGCCTCAAGCGCACGAAGCATGCCTATTTCCATCATGTCGATGCCAAGCGGCTCTTTGTCGACTCCGTAATGGACGAGCGCCTTCTTGATCTGCTTGGCGAAATCATGCTGCACGTTCATCGAGGGCGGGATTGCGCCCTGCATGGTTGTTATCGGAGCGGCGACGTTATCCGAGATCCAGGGAGAGGAAATGCGCTTGGCAGGCGGCGCCGGGTCCCACAAAAACGGCTTTCCCGATGCCGGGCATAGCGCATATCGAAAGAACTTGTCACGCGCCCACTCGCCGATATGCGTTGAGGTGACATAACGTATGTTGTCGAAATTAAAACACAGGACGGCGCCGAGACCCGCGTATCGAATAGCGCTTTGCGCGCGCGCCAATCGTTCCTTGGACAGGCGACTGTAATCTATGCCCTGCTCCCAGTCTTTGGCCATGGCCCCAAAGGCTGCGGTAGAATGCGGGCTATTGTATTTCATCGGTCCCTCGTGTGTTTGATTGAAAGAGCCGGCTACGTCGCCTCGTCACGAAAATTCCGCGAGTTCGTCGGCCCAGTTGCGTCGTTCCAGGATATTCTTGAGTGCGGAGAGGAACGAGGCCGAAAAAGCGCCATCGAATGCCCGATGGTCAAAGCTCTGCCCGATCGTTCCCATCATGCGCGCGGCCAGGAAATCGCCTTGCGGCGTCGATACG
>JAYTRP010000628.1:0-3115 GCA_043746145.1 Hyphomicrobiales bacterium
CCCCGTCGCGCCCAACTTGCGGTAGATCATCTCACCGCGCAGTTCGCCGACATCGGTCACGCGGGGCAGCGCGGACATGGCTTGTTGCGGCGTCTGTTCCTCACCCGTCGAGGGTGGCGTCAGGCTGATTGCGGGCGCCTCGGCGGCTTGGGCTAGGGCAGCTTGGGCTAAGGCGGCTTGGGCGACGCTGGCGCCCGCCACGCTTGCGATCGCACTCTTCACGAAAGCTCTACGTTCCATTGTCCGCTCCTCATTATGAGATTTCCTAGTTCAACGCCGCTGCACAGCGCAGGGTAAGCCGCCGCGCCTCAGGACGTCGCGCGCGCGGGTCGATCGGCGATGAAACGTGCCCCGGATATTTCCGAGGCTCGCATCATCAGATTGCAAATCCGCAGTGCGGCGGAGGCGGCGCCATAGCCATTGTCGATGTTGACGACGGCAATACCGGGCGCGCAGCTTGCCAGCGTCGAGTGAAGCGCGCAGGCGCCTCCCTCAGCGACCCCATATCCAACCGACGTCGGCAGCGCGATAATCGGCGCGCGCACCAGCCCGCCAACCACGCTGACAAGCGGCGCATCCATTCCGGCCGCGACAATCACAACGGGCGCTCGGCGAATTTCGTCGATTCGCTCAAGCAGGCGCCAGAGGCCCGCCACGCCGATATCGGTGAACTCCACCGCGCCCTGGCCGGCATAAGCAAGCGTGCGGGCAGCCTCTCGCCCCATCGGCACGTCGGAGGTGCCCGCCATGACGATCGCAACGGGTGGACTAGGTCGTATTCGCCGCACCGTCCCGAAAATCGCCGTGCGCGAGAGCGGCTCATAGTCCAGCGCTTCGCGCTGCAGTAATGGCAGCTCGGCAAACTTTTCCGCATCCAGTCGCGTCAGCAACATGCTTGCGCCTCGCGGCAGGCTATCGACGATTGCGGCGATTTGCGGCGCTGTTTTCCCCGCGCAAAAGATCGCCTCTTCCAACCCAATTCGTTCTTCGCGGGCGAGATCGAGTTTAAAATCCGCCATCAGCCGAGACCATGTAAAAACGCGGAGCCGTTACGATAGGCCTCAAAGCTGACCTCGCCGGGTCCAATCAGCGGCTCGAACCGCATCTCGACTTCATCGCTTAATTGCTGTTGGCGCCTAACATCAAGGGCGCCGAGCGTATCCGGGTCGAGTTCGATGACGATCCCAACGCGGCGCACGCGACAACGGATCACACCTTGCGGAAAGCTTTCCGCCAGCGTCCGCTCCGTTGCGTGGATTGCACGAAGCACGTCGGCGCGGATCGCAATTCCAGTCTCGATACGGCTCGACAGACACGGAGCGGCCGGCAATTCGCTCAAGTCGCCAAGGCCGATGCGGCGCGCCAGTGCGCGAACTGTTGTCTTGTTAATGCCGGCTTCGAGGTAGGGATGGCGCACCGCATGGTCGCGCGCGGCGTCAAGCCCAGGGCGGTATTCGCCGAGATCGTCGGTGTTCGCGCCCGATACGACCTGCGCGGCGGTATGTCTCCAAATGCTCCCGTAAAGGTTGGTCTTACAAAAGAAGCAACGGTTGGTAGGGTTTCGTCGATAATCGGCATCATCAAATTCGCCAGCGTCGATCACACGCAATCGCCAGCCCCTCTCGCCAGCGACCCGCTCCACGCGCGCCGTCGCATCACCCGGCACGGCGGGCGAGACGGCGTGAAACATGGTCACGTCGCCTCGCGCTTCATGCAAAAAGGCGGCAAGCGTCAGGCTGTCGATGCCGCCGCTGACCGCGACCGCCACTTCGCCCTCAATGCGCGTAACGACTTCGTCAAGCCGCTGCGCTGCTCTATTCAAGTCCTCACTCACGCAGTCGACTCCGCTTCAGCCGCGAGAACCTGTTGTTCTCCATCCCGCCGCAGACGTTGGCGCATTTGGTGGCCTCGCACGGCGGCGACATCGGACGCCTCGGTCTTGGCGGTTCGTGCTCCATCGGGACGCAACACCATCTTGGTTCGCAATGCGCGCCCCTCGACTTCGACTGTGGCGAAACTGCGGGGCAAGGCGGCGCCCTGAACGCGATGAAATCTCAATCCGATCGTCGTGGTCTCGGAGAAACAGCAGGCGATCGCTTCGTCCAGGCGATCGGGCGCAACCAACGCCTGCACATGAACGGCGAGACGGCCTTTCTTGCCAAACACAGGCGACTGAATGACGTCGTGCACGCCCTCCATCGCCCTGATGTGGTCGAGCCCTGCGGAGAGATCTTCCGCTGATTGATCGTCCACTTCGAATTCGATCACAGAGAGTTCGCGATGGCTGAAGGCGCTGGGCGCGGGAAGGCGTTCGCCGCTCTCGAATACGAGCGCCCGCAGGCAATTGCTTATCCCGTCCATTTCGCGCGTGCCAAACCCCGTGCCGGTCCTATCAAGAATGCGCGGCAGGCGCTCGGCAGCGAGCTTTGGGTAAAGTAGATGACGCGCGATCGCCGCGCCGGTCGGGGTGACACGCTCGCCAGGAATGCCGTCGTCGATCGTGTTCAGACCTCGCAACAGCAGCGCGGTCGCGGGTGCTGGAACCGGCAGAATGCCATGTGCGCTGCGAACCCGCCCTGAGCCCAGCGGAAGCGGCGCACTGGTCCAACGACGCGCTTTAACGAGTACGATCAACTGCGCGGCGGTAACGATGTCGACGATGGAATCCACAGCGCCGACTTCGTGGAAATACACGCTGTCCGCGGGTACGCCGTGCACCTCGCCCTCTGCCTGTGCGAGAACCGCAAAAATGGCGATGGCCTCGCGCTTGACAGCCTCGTCGAGCGGAGTTGCCTCGATCAGGGCGCGGATTGACGCCCAACTACGTTGTTCCTGATGGTGGCCGTCATCGTGATAATGTTGATCATGCTCGCGATGGTCATGCGCATGTTCGTGATCATGCGAATGGCCGTGCGCGCGGTCAGCGCTATGCCCGTTGCGCGGTTCTTGCGCCTCGGTCGCAACGAGAAACCGTCGGCCCGTCAAGCCGGCTCTATCTCGATGCGGCGACAACTCGCATTGCGCTACCGCGCCAAGCGCGAGCGCAGCGACCGCCTTCTCCACGGCTGCCCAATGCTCGGGAAACGCATCGAGCATAGCCGCGGCAAACATATCT
>JAYTRP010000629.1:0-3108 GCA_043746145.1 Hyphomicrobiales bacterium
TCAACAATTCAGGATCATCGCCGTGGCGAAACCCGAACTCGGCGCGAAGCGCCAATGCCAAGCCTGCGCTGCGAAGTTCTTCGACCTCAGCCGCGATCCCATCGTGTGCCCCAAGTGCGGCACGGCTTTCCAGGGCGCGGCCGTTCGCGCCGAGCGCGTAAGCTCCAAGGAGGAGGAGAGCGAGGACGAGGCGGCGCCGGCGGGCGTGGAGATCGTCTCGCTCGACGAGGTCGAAGCGGCTGAGGAGAAGGCGGCCGATCCCGTGGTCGACGACATCGACGTCGAGGACGACGAGCCGGCCGACGACCCCTTCCTTGAAGAAGAGGAAGAGGAAGAGGACGACGTCAGTTCGCTGATCGACGGCGAGATCGCCCCCGACGAAGAACCGTAAGCGGCTCGCAAAAAATTGCCGTTTGGGCTTGTGGGCGCGGCGTGACGCCGTTATAGACCGCCGCGCGGCCTCCTGTCCCAACAGGAAGTTTCTGATAACGTGGGGCCATAGCTCAGTTGGGAGAGCGCTTCAATGGCATTGAAGAGGTCGTCGGTTCGATTCCGTCTGGCTCCACCAACCACTGTCGTGAATTGTGGAAATGTGTCCGCGACGTGCGTTCTTCGGTGATTTCCGGGGGATAGCGGTAAGCGACGCAAAGGCTTCGCCGTATTGGTCTCTTTTCCTGGGGTTCAGCGCAAATTCACCCGCCTGTCTCCGCCGCTAAAATTCGTTTTCCGTGGTTGGATGGTCTGAACCGAGTGGAGACGGGTTCGCGTAAATTGCGAGACGGGTTCGAAAGGCGAAACCGGCGTGCCGTTTCGCCGAGGTAGCGATGGCCTTATGGCTTGCCGGGTTACATACTGCTTAGGGCGAAAGAATTTGCGACGGCTGGCACAGTGCGGTCGCCGGCTGCATTTTAGAGCGAGGGAAAAGCTGGCGCCCCTAAACGGGACGGTGGCGGGCGGGCGACTCCCGCGTCACGCGATTTTTTATCCGAGCACGAGAAAATGGCTGCGCTTTAGCCCGCCATCGCGAGGCCGAGCTTTTGATGCTGCTCGCTCCAGGCGGCAGGCAAATCGGTCAGCCGTGAGATGCCGAAGCCGCGCGGGAGGGTTCCATTGACAGCGGCTTTGACGATGTCGGGGGCGAGGAAAGCGAGGGACAGGATCATTCGCGCTGAGCGGGGGCTCATGTTTTCTCGGACCGCGATCGCGTCGATGTCGGTGGTCTCGATCGCTTTGATTTCCGCAAGCCAGCGCCGAGCTTTGGCGATGGTGCCGATCAGCCTATCTCGTGTTTCTGCGCGGAGCGGCAAGGCCGCGCCGTCGGCCGGCTGGATGATTTCGCGTTTGCGGAAGAAAGTTTGAGGCGACCAAGGGATGATGGTCGTCTTGGGTTGATCCGCGACTGCGTCCGCTAACTCGATCCACCTGATTTCGACCGCCTTGTTGCTGATGACAATTCGCTCGATCGTCTTTTCGAGGCGAACGCGGTCCGACGGTCGGGAATCGCCGGCCCCGCGTGCCTCCGCCTCACTCGCTGGATTGCCCGCGGGCGCCGGAGGTAACGACGTCAGCGCCTTCAGCGCAACGCTCTCGATGGCGTCCGAAGCGATGCGCGAGATCGATCCGGCTTCGCTTTTGCGGCCTTGGGCGAGGACTGCCGAGACATAGTAGCGATAACGCACGCCCTTTTTCACTGCAAAGCTTGGCGTCATGTGATTGCCGCGATCGTCGAACAGCTTGCCGAGCAGAAGCGCCTCTGAGCGCTGGTGTTTTGCGCGATGGCTGTTTCGATGCGCGCTGAGTTTGGCCTGAACCTGGTCGAACAGTCCGGCGTCGAGGATTGGCCGATGCTCGGCGGGATAACTCATGTCGCGATGATTGATCTCACCGAGATAAACGCGATTGTGCAGGATGTGGTTCAGCGGACCGTTGGTCAACGCCACGCCGCCGATGATTCTCCCCGTCGCAAGTTGGCGTTTTCGCGTGACGACTCCTTGGCTGCGTATCTCCTCTTGCAGGGCCGACAGCGACGGCAAGGCGAGGTAGCGTTCGAAGAGGAGCCGGACAGTCCCTGCTTCCACCTCGTTTATGACAAGCTTTTTGTCCTTGACCGCATAGCCCAGAGGCACCACGCCGCCGACCCACAAGCCCTTCTTCTTCGAAGCCGCGATCTTGTCGCGAATCCGCTCGCCAGTGACTTCGCGTTCGAATTGCGCGAAGGATAGCAGCACGTTGAGCGTCAGCCGCCCCATGCTGTTGGTCGTATTGAAGGATTGCGTGACGGACACGAAGGAAACGCCCTGCGCGTCGAACAGCTCGACCAGCTTGGCGAAGTCGGCGAGCGAGCGGGTCAACCGGTCAACCTTGTAGACCACGACGATGTCGATCTTGCGGTCCTTGATATCGCCCAGCAGTTTCTGCAACGCGGGCCGCTCCATCGATCCACCGGAAAAGCCGCCATCGTCAAATTTTTCGCGCAGCAATTTCCAGCCTTCATGGGCCTGGCTTTTCACGTAGGCCTCCGAGGCCTCGCGTTGGGCGTGGAGGGAGTTGAACTCTTGCTCAAGATTATTGTCGGTGGAGACGCGCGTGTAGATGGCGCAACGCTGCGATTTGGGCATGGCGAGGGTCAAGACGCCGCCCCCGAATTTGCTGGACTCATCGCCGCGCCTGTCGTTTTCGACTTCATCGGCGACCCCACATGGGCCTTGCCGCGCCTCTTCGACCCGAAAAAGAACCGTGGCCCGTTCCATTTGGTCCCGGTAATGGCGAAAGCGACCGCCGACAGGCTGCCAAAGCTTTTGCCATTCCACGAATAGCGCTCTTCGAGAGCGACGACCCGCTCCATTTTTCCACGCCATTCCCGCGAAAGCACCGCGCCCGATTTGAGCACCATGGGCGCCTCGCGGGCGATCTTGGCGGTCACTGAGGCCCGCGTCTGGGGCGTCACACTATCCGCGTCGCCGCCTGAAGCCGGAGGCTCGGCGGATTTGCCCGCATCGCTTTGCTCGCCGAGTCGTTCCAACGTCCGCTTCGTCTTTGGATCGAGATCGCCATAGACGTCGGCCTGCAGGCGATAGGCCATGACCCGACAAAGCAGCGACCGGGGAA
>JAYTRP010000630.1:0-3107 GCA_043746145.1 Hyphomicrobiales bacterium
CAGCGGCGCCTTTAACCGTCCACATAGCGCGCAGCGGCGCCTTTAACCGTCCCCATGGCGCGCAGCGGCGCCCTCAACTGTCTAATGCGTGCGAAAGCATCGCCCGCAAGGCGCGGGGGTCGACCGGCTTGGTGAGCCAGGGCGCGCCCGACCCGCGCAAAGCAGACACCGCCTCGGGATGAGTGGAGCCGCTGATATAGATCACCGGCGGGACGACGCCCTTGGAGCGCAAAGCCTCGACAAACTGCAGGCCATTGGTTCCATCGCCTAGGTCGTAGTCGACCACGAGGGCTTCGGGCGCGCCGGACGATTCGATGCTGGCGCGGGCGGCGGAAATGCTTGACACGGTCGAGACCACTGCTCCTTGATCCTGGAATTCTTGCCGCATCGCCGCAGCGCAGAGCGCGTCGTCCTCGAGGATGAGAATGCGCCGTCCCGCGATATTGTCCAAACCCTTGCTCATGCGCCGAGCGGTCTGCCGGCTCATGCTGGCCGCGCGCAGCCACACGGTGAACGTGCTGCCCTTGCCGACGCGCGAACGCAGCGTCAGCCGGCCTCCCATCAGCGCCGTGAGCCGACGGGCGATCGCCAGCCCAAGCCCAAGCCCGTCATTGGAACCGGTGGCCGCCAGCTTGTCGCGATGGAATTCCTCGAACACCCGTTCCTGGCGCTCGGGCGAGATGCCGATCCCCGTGTCGGCGACGACGATGCCGATCTCGTCGCGACTACGGCGGCAGCCCATCAGCACGCCGCCCGTATGGGTGAACTTGAGGCCGTTGGCGAGCAGATTGCGCAGCGTCAATTCGAGCAGCATGCGATCGGCGACGACATGCGCGCGGGTCGTCGCCACTTTGAATTTCAAGCCGCGTTCGCTGGCCGTCGCCGCGAAACCCGGTCGCATCGCCGAGAAGATTTCGTCCAGCGCAAGCGGCGCCAGCGTCGGCTGGATCAGGCCGGCCTCGATCTTGGACATGTCGAGCAGCGTGTCGATCATCGACCGCAGCGATCGCAGCGACTGATCGACATGTGCGATCAACTGGGCCGGCTCGCCCTCGGGCAGGCGGCGCGTCAACGCGGTGACGAACAGCGTCATTGCGTGCAGCGGCTGGCGTAGATCGTGGCTCGCGGCCGCCAAAAACCTCGATTTCGAGCGGTTGGCCTCGACCGCTTCGTCGCGCGCGGCCTGCAATTGCGCCTCGAAAGCGCGCTCGTGCGTGATGTCGAGCAGCAGCAGGAAGGCCCCTTGCACGCGGCCGAGCGCGTCTCGATCGGGATAGGCGAAGCCT
The DNA here is from genome assembly GCA_043746145.1 of Hyphomicrobiales bacterium. GTDB lineage: Bacteria > Pseudomonadota > Alphaproteobacteria > Rhizobiales > Beijerinckiaceae > Roseiarcus. Next base: position 1,287 of record JAYTRP010000630.1, read on the forward strand.
CGCACCACATTGATCGCGCCATCGGCGAAGTCAGCCGGGATTTCGAACTCGGCATGCTCTCCCGCCAGAGCGCGCTCCAACCCGTCGCGTGCGCCGACTCCGAAGTCGGGAGTGACCGCGCCCAGCCGCTGGTTCAGATAGGCGGCGGGGCTCGCTCCGGTCCAGGCTTTCACCGTCGCGTTGACGAAATGGCAGACGAACTCGGCGTCGAAATAGGCGACGATGCCTGGCATTCCGTCCGCCATCACGTTGAGCATCTGGGCGTCGCAGAGGAAGCGCGTGGTGCGCTCCATCCCGACGCAGTTGAACGCCATTTTGGACTGCAGGGACTTCCTCGTCGGCACGGGCGACCTCATCGCAAAGCTCGATCCAGCATCCTCGCCCTAACAGGCTGAGGCAACCGGTCAAACGGCCTATGCCGTTCGGCCTAGCCCGAGAAGTAGCTCGTCTGGCGAATGGCGGCGAGTCTTATAGCGCGCAACAGTGGCGGGGTATTCAAAATGGAGAACATTATGACGCTCTCGATTGATCCGAACGCCGTCGCATTCAAGGCGCACAACGGTCCCTTCGCCCTCGCGGAGCTTTCCGCGTCCCGCAACATGCATTCGGACGCGGCGCTGTCGAATTATGCGCAGGGCGAGGAAGTGATTGGCGAAGGAGACGTCGCCGACAATTATTATCTGGTCGTCAAGGGCGTGTTTCGCTCCGTCAAAGTCACGCGCGATGGACGCCGCCAGATCTTCGCCTTCTACATGCCCGGCGACCTCTGCGGCCTGGAGCCGGGCGGGCGCTACGAAATGTCGGTCGAGGCCGTCAATCCGGCGACGATCGCGACGCTGCCCCGCCGAGGCTGTCGCGCGCGAATGAACCGTGACCCGCAATTCAACACGGAATTGTTCGAGGGCGCCACGCGCGCGCTTGCACAATCGGTCGACCACATGACCATGATTGGTCGATCCTCGGCGGAGGAACGGCTCGCCTGGTTCCTGCTCATGCTGCGCGATCGCGCGAGCGCGCCAGGGCGCAACCCGGCGGTGGTCGACCTGGTGATGCAGCGCCAGGACATCGCGGACTACCTTGGCCTCACCATTGAAACAGTCAGTCGGACTTTCACGCTTTTGAAGGAACGCGGATTGATCGCCTTGCCCGCGACCCGGCGAGTGGAAATTCGCAAGGTCGAGCAACTCGAACGCCTCGCCGCCGCCGATCGCGACGCGCCGATTTGGGACGCCCGCAGGATTGCCTGAACGCGGCCCGGGCGGGTACTCGTCCCTGCAAGCGCAAGCCGTCGTTGCGAACACAGCCGTCCTTGCGAGCGCAGCGAAGCCAACCAGGAGGTGTGACGCGGTCTTCAATCGCCACCCGCTGTTCTCGGCCCTGGATCGCTTCGCTTCGCTCGCGATGACGGGGAATGCAGTATTTGAAAGGCTTTAAACACTGCCGTCCCTGCGAGCGTAGCGAAGCAATCCAATAGGTGTAATGCGCCGCTTATTGTGAATCACGTCGCCACGTTCTTCTCGCTTAATGCGCCAAACACTCAATGCGCAAAAAACAGTGGGATACGCGCGCGCTCTAACGCCGCCCGTGTCGCCCCGCCGTAAAGCCAGCGGCCCGCGCGCACATGCCCATAGCCGCCGAGCACGATCAACGAGGCGCCGAACTGCTCGGCCTCGTCCACCAACGCCGTCGCCACGTCGCGCCCGCCGCTGTGAGCGCGCTTGGTCTCAAGCGCGACATTGTGACTCGCGAGATGGCGCGCCACGTCGGCACAAGTCGCATCGCCCTCGTCATTTTCATCATCGCCGCTGTCGATCGACACCA
>JAYTRP010000631.1:0-3102 GCA_043746145.1 Hyphomicrobiales bacterium
TGGCGTTCGTTGTCCATTTTATCGCGACCGATCCGTCTGGCGTTGAAAGAGCGCCGTATTTTGCGGCGTTGGTCGCCAGTTCGTGAAGCGCCAAGGTGAGCGTCAGGGTCTGCTTGGCGGTCAGCTCAAGCGGCGGCCCCTCCGCGTTATACCGCTCCTCGATTCCCAGGGAGCCTAGCGAGCCCTTGACGACGTCGGAAATCGAGGCGCCTCGCCAGGATTTCGTGACGAGGATGTCGTGAGCATGGCTCATCGCCTTAAGCCGCCCCGCGAATGCGTCTCGTCGGTCGGCGATATCCTCGCCCTGCAGGGTCTGGTTTGAGATGGCGCCCACCATCGCGAGAATATTCTTAATGCGATGATCGAGTTCGTGAGTGAGCAATTCGAGAGTCGCCATCGCCTCGCGCTGATCGTGGATATCGGTGTTCGTGCCGACCCAGCGAATCAGTCGGCCGTCCTCGTCGCGGATCGGCAAGGCACGGGTGATGTGCCAGCGATAGGCGCCGTCTTGCCGGCGTAGCCGGAAGTGAGCTTCATATGGCACCTCTGTTTGCAGGCTTCTGGCCCATTGCTCGGCGGCGCCGGAAATATCCTCGGGATGGACGATGGACGTCCAATCGGGCACATCGACGTCAACCCGGCTTATCCCGCTATAGGCGTAGACTTGGCTGTTATACCAATCGAGCTTGCCGTTAGAAGGCGAAGTCCAGACATGGTTGGGCATCGCTTCCGCAAAGGTTCGAAACAGGGATTCGCGCTCACGAACAGTCCGCTCCGCGAGCTCGCGCTCGGTAACGTCAACGCCCTCGACGAAGATGCCGACAACGTCGCCACGAGGTCCGCGAACGGGTTGGTATATCAGATCGACGAAGCGTTGTTCGCTGGCGCCTCCGGGCGTGCGCTGCAGTGAGACTTTGAGTGAGCGTCCAACAAAAGCCTGACCCTGCAAGAAAACGTCGTCGAGCAGTTCGAAATAGCCCTGGCCCGCAACTTCGGGCAGCGCAGCGGCGGCGCTCTTGCCCAATACGTCGCGGTGGCCGATCAACTGCATATAGGCGGCGTTGGCTAGTTCAAAGATGTGCGTCGGCCCCGACAGCATCGCCATGAAGCCGGGCGCCGGCTCGAACATTTGGCGCATGCGTTCGCGCTCGTCGGCTTGCCAGTGTTGCGCCCGTACTTTGTCGGAGGTCTCGGCGACGATCGCCAGCACGCCGATCGGCTTACCCGCCTCATCCGCGATCGGGGAGTAGTCGAGGCTCAGCCACACCTGCTCGGGAGCGCCGTTGCGGTGAAGGGTCAGCTCCTGGTCACGATAGGACAGCGTGCCTCCCGCCAGTCCAACCTTGATAACGTTTTCATTGAATTCGGCGACTTCAGGCCAGCTTTCCCGCGCGCCAACACCGAGAATCCCGGGGTGTCGAGCGCCCGCGATCACCGCATAGGCGTCGTTGTAGACGAGAATGCCCTGCTCGCCCCATAGCATCACGATCGGAACCGGGGAACGAACCGCGAGCGCTGTGCTCGCCTTGACGATCGCGGACCAGGTCTCGATCGAGCCTAGAGGAGTCGAACTCCAGTCGAACGATGCGATCAACTCTCCCATTTCCCCGCCACCGACGAGGAAAGGGTAAGTATGGGCCTTTTCAGGCTCATCCATCGATGCCCTCAAGCGATTTGGGATATCGGCGCACAGCGCCCTATCGTATATCCGGCGCCCCAGAGCAAATCACGGGTTTGTTGCATTCGCGCAGGGTAGCGCGGACGGCGCCGCACAACAAGGTTCCCTTCCCGGGCGCCGCCTGCTAATCCCGCGCATATGACGACCCATTCCATTGACAATATCCGAAATTTTTCGATCGTCGCCCATATCGACCATGGCAAGTCGACGCTCGCCGACCGGTTGATCCAGCAGACGGGCACGCTCGCGGCGCGCGACATGGTCGAACAGGTGCTCGATTCCATGGATATCGAGCGCGAGCGCGGCATTACGATTAAGGCGCAGACTGTTCGGCTCGAATATCGCGCCAAGGATGGCAAGGACTACGTGCTCAATCTCATGGACACGCCGGGCCACGTCGACTTCGCGTATGAGGTCTCGCGTTCGCTAGCGGCTTGCGAGGGCTCGCTGCTAGTCGTCGATGCGAGCCAGGGCGTCGAGGCGCAGACGCTCGCCAATGTCTATCACGCGCTCGACGCTGGCCATGAGATCGTGCCTGTGCTGAACAAGATCGACCTGCCGGCCGCTGAACCTGAGCGGATCAGGGAACAAATTGAAGAAGTCATCGGCATCGACGCCTCCGGGGCGGTGCCCATCTCAGCCAAGACCGGGCTGAACATCGACCTCGTGCTGGAGGCGATTGTCACCCGCCTGCCGCCGCCTAAAGGCGACGAGACCGCGCCGCTCAAGGCGCTGCTGGTCGATTCTTGGTACGACGCCTATCTCGGGGTCGTCGTGCTGGTGCGCGTCATCGACGGCGTGATCAAGCAAGGCATGCGCGTTCGCATGATGCGCGCCGACGCCCATTACGAGATCGACCGGATCGGCGTGTTTCGCCCCAAGATGGAGCAGAAAGCCGAGCTCGGGCCAGGCGAGGTCGGCTTTTTCACCGCGCAAATCAAGCAGGTCGCCGACACCCGGGTCGGCGACACGATTACCGACGACAAGCGCCCGACCGCCGAGCCGTTGCCGGGATTCAAGCCCGCGCAACCCGTGGTGTTTTGCGGCTTGTTCCCGGTCGACGCCGCCGATTTCGAGGATCTGCGCGCCGCGATGGGCAAGCTCCGGCTGAACGATGCAAGCTTCTCGTATGAGATGGAGACCTCAGCCGCGCTGGGGTTTGGCTTCCGTTGCGGCTTCCTAGGATTGCTGCATCTCGAGATCATCCAGGAGCGGCTAGAGCGCGAGTTCGACCTGGATTTGATCGCGACCGCTCCGTCGGTCATCTACAAGATCATGCTCACCGATAAGTCGGTGCTTGAACTGCACAATCCCGCCGACATGCCGGATGTGATGAAAATTCTCGACATCCGCGAGCCATGGATCAAGGCGACCATCCTGTCACCGGACGAATACCTGGGTTCAATATTAAAGCTGTGCCAGGA
>JAYTRP010000632.1:0-3101 GCA_043746145.1 Hyphomicrobiales bacterium
GCGACGAACCGTTACCAACGCCGCGCGAGGTAATCTGCTCGCCAAGCCAAACAAGAAACATCGTTCCGCCGGTCAGCGTTAGAATTGTCGAGATCCGAAACATAAAACCTGGATCGGCGACAATGCCGGGACGCCCTTCCAACCCGACGGAAATGCCGTAAGCCTGCAGGATCGCCAACACGACCGTGAGATAACGCGTGTATTGATTGAGTGTCTTGCGGCCGGCCTCGCCCTCTTTCTTAATCGCCTCGAGTTGCGGGATTACCGAACTCAGTAACTGAATGATGATCGAAGCCGAGATGTAGGGCATGATATTGAGCGCGAATACCGCCATGCGCTGCACCGCGCCGCCGGAAAACATGTTGAACATGTCGAGCACGCCCTGCTTCTGACCTGTGAAAGAGGCCTCGAAGGCGGCGGGATCAATGCCAGGGATGGGAATATACGTGCCGAGCCGCAGGACAACCAAGGCCCCGAGCGTGAACCAAATTCGTTTCTTCAGCTCTTCGGCCTTGCCGAACGAAGCCCAATTCATGCTCGCCGCGAGCTGTTCGGCCGCCGATGCCATATTTGTCGCTCCGCAAAACCGATGCGCTAGTCGAGCGCTCGCCAAGTCCTCTGGCTCGCGGACCCTAGACGTAAATAACCGGCGTTCCCTGCGGCGCGCCGTTCAGGCGATATGGCCCGTCCGAACCCAAATGTCATCCCTGCCCACCGCCCCACGTCCCCTGCAGGAAGTGATGCTTAGCGCCGAGCGAAGACTCGTACAGACACGCGCTTAACCGTCGAGTCGTACCCCTCTCCCAGAAAGGCGAGGGGCAGAGCGTTAGGCCGAGGGTGCGGCCGCTAATTCGGCTGCTTGGGGCGCCAATGTCTTGACGCTGCCGCCGAGCTTCTCGATTGCCTCGAGCGCGCTCTTGGATGCGCCATAGACCTCGAAATCGGCCTTGGCCTTGAGTTCGCCTTTGCCAAGCAGCTTCACGCCATCTCGAGCGCGCGCGACAACGCCCGCTTCGATCAGCGCTTCGACCGTGATCGGCTTGGAAGCATCGAGTTTGCCCGCGTCGAACGCAGCCTGCACGCGGCCAATATTGACCTCGTTGAGATCGCGCGGTGACGGTGGATTGAAGCCGCGCTTAGGCAAGCGACGATGCAACGGCATCTGCCCGCCTTCAAAGCCCTTAATGCGCACGCCGGAGCGCGCCGTCTGGCCCTTGCCGCCGCGACCCGATTGCTTGCCTTTGCCCGAACCAATGCCGCGACCGACCCGGATACGATCCTTGGTCGCGCCTGGATTATCTCTGATCTCGTTGAGTTTCATGACGCGATCCTCACTGCTCTTCGACGACGCGCACGAGATGGGCGACTTTGGCGATCATGCCCTTCGCCGCAGACGTGTTCTTGAGCGTCGAGCGACGACCAATCTTGTTGAGGCCGAGCCCCTTGAGAGTTGCACGCTGGTCGGCCGGTCGGCCAATCGAGCTGCCGGTCTGGACGACCGTGACGGTGGGAGAGTCAGTCATTTGCGGTGCCCCCCTCACGAATCCGCAGCATCGGCTTCGACGCCGATGCGACGCGACTGCAAGGTCGAAACCTTGAGATTGCGGCGCTGAGCGACCGAACGCGGGCTGTCTTCACGCGCAAGCGCATCAAACGTTGCGCGGATCATATTGTAAGGGTTCGACGAACCCTGGCTCTTCGCCACAACATCATGCACGCCAAGAGACTCGAACACAGCGCGCATCGGGCCGCCAGCGATAATGCCGGTGCCTGCCGGCGCCGCGCGCAACACGACACGACCCGCGCCATGACGACCGTTCACGTCATGATGCAGCGTGCGGCCTTCGCGTAGCGGAACGCGCATGACACCGCGCTTAGCGGCTTCCGTCGCCTTGCGTATTGCCTCTGGCACTTCGCGCGCCTTGCCGTGGCCAAACCCGACACGACCCTTCTGGTCGCCAACGACGACGAGTGCTGCGAAGCCGAACCGACGTCCGCCCTTCACCACCTTCGCCACGCGGTTAATGTGGACGAGACGGTCAACGAATTCGCTGTCCTCCCGGCCCTGATCGCGGCCGCGGCCGCCTTCTCCTTCACGCGCCATTTCGTTTTCTTTCCGTCACTTGCGCGAATGCCCTGTCTGGCAGCATCCGCTCGCTTCAGGCTTGATTAAAAGTCGAGGCCGCCTTCGCGAGCGCCCTCGGCAAGCGCTTTGACGCGCCCGTGATACATGTAGCCGCCGCGGTCGAACACGACCTTGTCGACGCCAGCCTTCTTCGCACGTTCGGCGATCTCTTTGCCAATTCGGCGCGCTGCGTCGACATTGGCGCCGGTCTTAAGCTCCTCGCGCATCGCCTTCTCGAGCGAAGACGCGGAAGCCAATGTAATACCTTTAGAATCGTCGATCACCTGCGCGTAGATCTGCTCGGAAGAGCGGAACACGGTTAGGCGAGGACGTCCGCCGGCGTTTAAGGCAATGCCGCGCCGGATACGCGCCTTGCGCCTGTCGGTAGAATTGATAACCTTAGCCATATCGGCGCCTCTTATTTCTTCTTGCCTTCCTTGCGGAAGATGAATTCGCCGACGTATTTGACGCCCTTGCCCTTATAGGGTTCGGGGCCGCGGAACGCCCGGATTTCGGCGGCGGTCTGGCCAACCTGGCGTTTGTCAATTCCAGCCACCGTGATCTCGGTCGGCTTGGTCGTCGTGATCGTGACCCCTGTCGGGATCGGAAAAATCACATCGTGGCTGAACCCCAGCGAAAGCTGCAAATTCTTGCCTGCGATCGCAGCTTTATAACCGACGCCATTGATCTCGAGCTTCTTCTCGAAACCCTTGGTGACGCCGTTGACAAGGTTCTGCACTTGCGCGCGCGTCGTTCCCCACATAGCGCGCGAGCGCTTGTCCTGGCCGTTCGGCTTCACATGAACCATGTTGCCTTCGAGCGTGACCCCGACTTCTCCGGGGGCAATAAACTTCAACTCGCCCTTCGCGCCTTTTACGGCGATCGATTGGCCTACCAGCGTGGCGGTGACGCCGGCCGGAATGACCACAGGCTGCTTGCCGATACGAGACATCTTCGAATTCCTTGGCGTCGCTGG
>JAYTRP010000633.1:0-3101 GCA_043746145.1 Hyphomicrobiales bacterium
TCGCCAAGCTCGACCGGATAGTCGCCGCGGTCGAGCGCGACCGGGGGAAGCCGATCGCGCGAATAATTCTCTTCGAGTCTAGTCGATTGGATTTGGCATTGGGGAGGACAAATGTGATACACGCAGCACTACACGTGGGGCCGGCTAGCGCAGCCTTCCTCGCCAAAGTCTCGCGGCTGATCGCTTATCGGTCTGGCCCTTCGGCGCAAGAGACGGTAGCGACCACCGTAGAGACGAACGGGTCCGCGCGCGAAATTGCCGAAACGGATCAGGTATAGGTCGGGTCACTGGGAATACGCATGAGCGATACTAACAATTCTGGCGAGAAAACCTTGGGCGGTTCGTCGTCTAAGCCTACGTTACATTTGAAGCGGCCCGTTGACGCGGGAACTGTGCGGCAGAGCTTTTCGCACGGCCGTAGCAAGGTCGTGGTTGTCGAGAAGAAACGGCGTGTCCTTGGACCCGGCGAGGGCGGAGCTCCGGCTCCCGCGCCGGTCGTCGCCGCGCCAGTTTCGCTGGCGCCCGCCAAGCCGGCGGCGGTGCCGATTGCGCCCGTCGCGCCTCGGGGCCCGACGGCTGCGCCGCGTTCGGCAACCCCTCCGCCCAAGACGGGCGTCGTGCTGCAGACTCTGACGGAGGAGCAGCGCGATGCGAGAGCGCGCGCGCTTTCCGATGCGAGAGCGCGCGAGGACGAGGATCGCCGGCGTCAGGAGGCCGAAGGGGCTGTCCGGCGCGAGCGCGAGAAACGCGAGAAAGCGGAGCGTGAGGCCGCCGAAGCGCGCAAGCGTGAGGAAGAACTGCGTCGCAGTCAGGAAGCCAGTTTCAAAAAGCAGTCGGAGGAGGAGGCGCGTCGTCGTTTGGCGGGCGAGCCCCCCGGGCCGACACCGCCGCCTTCGATGGCCCGCAGCAAACCCGTGACGATCTCGGCTCCGGCGCCAGTCGCCGCGCCCGTAACGCCCGTTGTCGCCGGCGCGGCTCCCGCTCCTGCACCGGCGGCGCCCGCGCGCGCCGTTACGTCCGATAGCGCCAGTGATGCCCGGCGCGTGGTTAGGCGTCCGATGACGCCTGCGCCAGCGCCCGCCAAAGTCATGCTGCCGACGCCGCGTCCGGCGCGAAATTCCGAGCCGCGTAATCGTGGCCGGCTCACCGTGACGACCGCGACTTCGGCGGAGGAGGAGCGAACACGTTCGGTCGCGGCTTTCCGCCGCCGCACGCAGCGCCTCAAAGGCCACGGCAGTGCGGAGCAGAAGGAAAAGATCGTCCGCGAAATCGTCCTGCCCGAGACGATCACCATCCAAGACCTCGCGAACCGCATGTCCGAGCGCGCCGTGGACGTCATCAAGCTGTTGATGCGCCAGGGCCGCATGGTCACGCTGACCGATACGCTTGACGCCGATAGCGCCCAGCTAATCGCGGAAGAGTTGGGTCATACGGTCAGGCGCGTCGCCGAGTCCGACGTCGAAGAAGGCTTGTTCGCCACTTCGGCCGACGCCGCCGGTCATCCCACGACCCGCCCCGCCGTTGTTACGATCATGGGCCATGTCGACCACGGCAAGACTTCGCTACTCGACGCGATTCGCAATGCGGATGTGGTCGCTGGCGAGGCGGGTGGCATCACCCAGCATATCGGCGCTTATCAGGTCATCGCACCGGGCGGCGCCAAGATCACGTTCATCGATACGCCGGCCCACGCCGCCTTTACGGCGATGCGCGCACGCGGCGCCAAGGTCACTGATATCGTGGTGCTTGTCGTCGCCGCGGACGACGGCGTCATGCCTCAGACGATCGAGGCGATCCGTCACGCCAAGGCCGCCAACGCCCCGATTATCGTGGCGATCAACAAGATCGACAAGCCAGAAGCCAATCCGCAGCATGTGTTGCAGGAACTATTGCAGCATGACGTTCAGACCGAAGAATTCGGCGGAGAGACGTTGGCGGTTCAGGTGTCCGCCAAGAACCGCACGAACCTCGACAAGCTGCTTGAGGCGATCGCACTGCAAGCCGAGTTGATGGATCTCGTCGCCGATCCCGCCCGAAACGCGGAAGGCACGGTTATTGAAGCGCGGCTCGATCGCGGTCGCGGTCCCGTGGCCACTGTGCTGGTGCAAGCTGGCACGTTGCGAGTCGGCGCGCTCATCGTCGCTGGGGCGCAGTGGGGCCGCGTGCGTGCGTTGCTCGACGACAAGGGTATGAACGTCAGCGAGGCGCCCCCCTCGACTCCGGTCGAAGTGCTTGGTTTCTCCGGGGCGCCCGAGGCTGGCGATCGTGTTGCGGTGGTCGAGTCGGAAGCGCGCGCTCGCGAAATCACGGAATATCGTGAGCGGCAGCGACGTGACAAACTCGCCGCTCGTGGCGGTGGAGCGCGTACTTCGCTCAGCGAAATGATGAGCAATCTCAAGCTGACCGGCCGCAAGGAAATGCCGATCGTCGTCAAGGGCGACGTTCAAGGCTCGGTCGAGGCGATCACGATGGCGCTCGAAAAGCTCAATACCGACGAAGTCGCGGCGCGCGTCATTCACGGCGGCGTGGGCGGCATCACCGAGTCCGATGTCACCCTGGCCGAAGCTTCGAAGGCGGTCATCATCGGCTTCAATGTGCGCGCGCACAAGGAAGCCCGCGATCTCGCCGAGCAGCATGGCATCGAAATTCGCTACTACAACATCATCTACAATCTCGTAGATGACGTGAAAGCCGCGATGTCGGGCATGCTCCCGCCGACGCTTCGCGAGACGATGCTGGGCAATGCGCAGATCCTGGAGGTCTTCCAGATTTCCAAGGTTGGCGCGGTTGCGGGCTGCCGTATCACCGACGGTGTCGTGCAACGTGGAGCACATGTCCGGCTCATTCGTGACAACGTCGTTGTTCACGAGGGCAAGCTCTCGACGCTCAAGCGTTTCAAGGACGAAGTCGTGATCGTTCAGGCCGGGCAGGAGTGCGGCATGGCGTTCGAGAACTATCAGGACATGCGCAAGGGCGACGTCATCGAATGCTACAACGTCGAGGAAATTCGCCGCACCCTTTGATGAGCGCGGTGATGGGTCGCGTTGAACACGGGTTGATCCGTAAGGGACTGACTCAAGAGCTGCTGAGGCCGTAATCGC
>JAYTRP010000634.1:0-3086 GCA_043746145.1 Hyphomicrobiales bacterium
AACAGCAGGATCACGCTGGCATAGGCCGAACCCGTGAGAGCGGCGACATCTCCGCCCGCCAGCAGCACCCGCAGGGTCGCCCGGTTGGGGTTATCATCGTTCTCTGTGAGAAAGATCGGGTGCGACGCGGGCTCGCCATCACCGGCCGCGCCATGCGGCAGAAAGCTCTCGTCGCGGTAGGTCCAGAGCCGCTCGTTCAGCGACTCAATCTCCTCTCGCGACCGAGCCTGAACCACGACGCGCGTCTTCTCGACGAGGGTTGCCTCCAGCAGGTCGGGAAGCGCCTGATCGACCCGGCGCCGCTCGAGGTGAAGAAAGCGGAACTCGGGCATCGCCTATTCGTCGACGACGATCACAAAAGCGCGGTCGACTTCGGTGTAGATCATACCGAGGCTGACCCCGCCGGGTGCATGCTCCTCGGTCTTGCCGGCGATATAGACGTCGCCCCGCTGCTTCGAGGCGGCGAGGTATTCGCGCGCATCTGAAGACATCGAGTGCAGCAGTCCCTTTGACTTGGCGGCGTCCCAGCCAAGCGACGCTTTGAGCGCCGCGGTGACGAGGCGCTCCAACCCCGCCGTCGACTTTCCGTTCGCCGGCTCGACGAGATGCGCCTCGAAGCGCCGAAATCCGTCGCCCCGGCAGGTCAGCGTGCCATCCACATCGGATCGGGTGGTAATGTCGAAGGCGCTTGAATCGGACCGGGCGCGCGAAACAACCAGCGCTCGCGAATAGTCGAGCGAAAGATCGCCCGAATCAGCCCTGAGCTTCTGCAGAAACGCATCGCAACCCGGCATCGAACCTGCCTGGGCGGCCCCGAATCCTTGCACGTAGGCGGCCGCGCAGAGCGCGAGCGCATATAGAGGCCTCATCGTCAAACTCCAGCCGTCAGGACGCGGCGAAGTCCTCATAATGGTCCGCGACGAGTCGGTCGAGCAGGCGCACGCCCCAACCTGCGCCCCAGGAGTGGTTGATCTCCGTCGAGGGCGAGGACATCGCGACGCCAGCGACATCGAGATGCGCCCAGGGCGTGTCGCCGACGAAGCGTTTGAGGAACTGCGCGGCGGTGATCGAGCCGCCATGGCGCCCGCCGGTGTTTTTCATGTCGGCGAATTTAGAATCGATCAGCTTGTCATAGGCCGGTGTGAGCGGTAGCCGCCAAACCAGCTCCCCGGTCGCCTGCCCCGCTTCGTGGAGGCGCACGGCGAGTTCGTCGTCATTGGAGAACAGGCCGGCATGTTCCGTGCCCAGCGCGACGATGATCGCGCCCGTCAGCGTCGCAAGATCGACGATGAACTTGGGCTTGATGTTTTCCTTCACGTGCCAGAGCGCGTCGGCGAGCACGAGGCGGCCCTCGGCGTCGGTGTTGATGACCTCGATCGTCTGGCCCGACATCGAGGTGAGAATGTCGCCGGGTCGGTAAGCTTTCCCATCCGGCATGTTCTCGACAAGGCCGATGACGCCGACGGCGTTGACGTTGGCTTTGCGACGCGCCAGCGCGTGCATCAGCCCGACGACGCAGGCGGCGCCCGCCATGTCGCCTTTCATGTCCTCCATGCCGGAAGCAGGCTTGATCGATATGCCGCCGGTGTCGAAGCAGACGCCTTTGCCGACGAAGGCGACCGGCGGCGTCTTCTTCGATTTCGCTCCGCGCCATCGCATCACGACCATCCGGCTCTCGCGATGCGAGCCCTGGCCTACCGCAAGCAAAGCGCCCATGCCGAGCTTCGCCATCGCTTTTTCATCGAGGATCTCGACATCGACGCCGAGCTTGGACAAGCTCTCCGCCTCGGCCGCGAAGCTCTCGGGAAACAACACGTTGGGCGGTTCGTTGACGAGATTGCGAGCGAGTTCAACGCCTTCGGCAATCGCCTCGCGAGCTATATTCGCCGCCTCGGCGGCTTTCGGCTCGTCGACTCCAATCGTCAGCGAAGTGGGCTCGGGCTCGCGCTCCTCGGCGTCCGGCTTCTTGGTCTTGTATTTGTCAAACTTGTAGGAACGGAGCCGAAACCCGAGCGCAAAATCCGCGGCGGACCCCGCATCCCACTCCGCGCTTGGCGATTCGAACAGCACATACGCCGATTTCGTCTTGCCGAGCTTGCCCGCGACGAACCCGCCCAGCGTTACGAAATCAAGCGGTTTATCGATCTTTTTCTGCGCGACGCCGACGACGAGCAGACGCGTTGCCTCCAGGCCAGCGGGACGCACGATGTCGAGCACGCTCTGCGCCTTGCCTTTGAATTCGAGCGTCTCGGCCGCGGCGCCGATCAGTTCGCCTGTCGAACCGCCAAGCGCCTCCTGGGTCCGAACGCCGGGTTTCAATTCGCCATCGACGAACACCACGAGCGCGCCATGTTTCGGCGCGCGGATCGGACCGAACGCGATCTTGACCAAGTCTTTCATGGAAGTCCTCAAAAAGGCGTATCGGGTTGCAATCTTCATCGGAGCCTTTCGCCTGGACGTCAACAACACTCTGGAGCGAGGCGTGAACTTCCGACAAGACTTTTGAACTTTTGGGAGGACTATTAACTTTCCGGTGCGGCTTGCGCGCGCAGCCGCCTCGGGCTAGCCCAATGCCCCGGCTGGGCGCGAAAGCGCCGCGCTTTTTGGATGATCCGGGTTTGATTTCGCGCCTCGAACGATATATTTTCCGCACGACGAGCATGGCGTTTCTGATCGGGCTCGCCACGCTGACGCTGGTGATCTGGATCACACAGGCGCTAAAACAGCTCGATTTAGTGACGGCCAAGGGCCAGACGATCCTGATCTTTCTTTGGATCACGGGCCTCGGACTTCCCTTTTTGTTCGCAATCCTCGCGCCAGTCGCGCTATTTGGCAGCGTGCTCTACAGTCTCAATCGGCTGAGCGGCGACAGCGAGCTGATCGTGATGAGCGCAGCGGGCGTGTCGCCAGGGCGCTTGCTACGGCCGTTCGCCGCCCTTTCGGCGTTGGTTTTTATCGGGCTGCTGGCGTTGCACGTCGAGATCATCCCCCGAAGTTTCGACCTTATCAACGGGTTGACCACGCGAATCCACGCCGATTTCATTTCCAATTTCGCTCGCGCCGGGGCCTTCAGCGAGCTCGAAGCC
>JAYTRP010000635.1:0-9576 GCA_043746145.1 Hyphomicrobiales bacterium
TGATGCCGTTGGTGCTCCCGTTCATGCCGCCCCTCCTCGCCAGCGTCGCCGTGTTGGCGTGGTTGCGAACGGGCGGCTGTATCAGCCGTGACGCGTAGAAGCAGAAAATGCTATTGGGCGAACTGCCGACGATTGACGGATCGGTCGTGCGGTATTGCCGGGACAATGGGCTGGTCTACGCTAGGCGCCGGCGTCGACCCGCGCCGCGCTCGCGAAGTGCCTGGAGCCGGTACCGTCGCTTGCGCGCCGCAACCCCGGCCAGTTGACCTCGACCGTTGCGACAGCGAAAAGACGCGTACCCTTGCGAGGTTCCCATGCTTCCATCCTCGATGCGCGCGCTTGTCGTTCTCCATCCCGGCGGTCCCGAGGCGCTGACCCTGGTCGAGCGGCCGACGCCCGCGCCCGGTCCCGGCGAAATCCTGATCCGGGTGCGCGCGGCCGGGGTCAATCGCCCCGACATCCTGCAGCGGATGGGACATTACAATCCGCCGCCCGGCGCCTCCGACGTGCTGGGACTAGAGGTCGCGGGCGAGGTGGCGGCGCTTGGACCTGGCGCTGCGCTCTACAACCTGGGCGACGCGGTGACGGCGCTGCTTCCCGGCGGCGGCTACGCGGAATTTGCGATCGCGCATGAGACAAACGCCCTGCCGGCGCCGGCGGGCATGAGCATGATCGAGGCCGCTGCAATCCCCGAGACGTTCTTCACGGTATGGACCAACGTGTTCGAGCGTGGCGGGCTCAAGGCCGGGGAATGGCTGCTGGTCCATGGCGGGAGTTCAGGCATTGGCACGACGGCGATCATGCTCGCCAAAGCCTTTGGCGCACAGACGATCGCCACGGTCGGCAATAATGAAAAAGCCGCGCGGTGCGTCGCACTTGGCGCGGATCGCGTCGTCAACTACCGGAATGAGGATTTCGTCGCAGCGACCGAGGAAGCGACGGGCGGCAAGGGCGCCGACGTGATCCTCGACATGGTCGGCGGCGATTACGTCCCCCGCAATTATGAGGCGGCGGCGGTGGACGGCCGCATCGTGCAGATCGCCTTCCTGCACGGTCCGACGACGCAGTTGGACTTAAGACCGCTTATGATGAAGCGGCTGATCCACACCGGTTCGACGCTGCGCCCGCGTACTATCGCTCAGAAAGCGCTGATTGCCGACGCGCTGCGGCAGAAGGTCTGGCCGTTACTTGAGCGTGGCGAGTGCCGGCCGGTGATCGACTCGACTTTTCCGCTCGCCGAGGCCGCCAAGGCGCATGCGCGGATGGAAAGCTCAGGCCATGTCGGGAAAATCATGCTGACGGTCTGAGGCGGCGTCAGGCGACATACTGATGCGCGGCGGTGAGCGCGGCCCGGGCGTCTTCCGGCGATAGCGGCCGTGCAAACAGATAACCTTGCCCGGAAGCGCAGCCGATCTTGGCGAGATAATCGCGCTGCGCCTCGGTCTCGATTCCCTCGGCGGTCACGCCGAGGTCGAGCGCTTTCGCAATTTGGACCACGCCCTCGATGATCGCGGCGCTTTCCCGGTGGCCCGGCAGCGGCGAGACGAACGAGCGGTCGATTTTGATCCGACGCACCGGCAGGCGCTGGATGTGCTCGAACGAGGAGAATCCGGTGCCGAAATCGTCGAGCACGATCGTGACGCCGCGCGCGTCGAGTCGCGTCAAAGCCTCGGCCGCCGCGCCGATTCCGACTAGCGCAGCCGATTCCGTCACTTCGACCTGAAGGCGGCGGGTGGGCAGGCCGCTGGCTTCGAGCGCATCGGCGATCACTCGGTCGATGGTCGCGTCTCCGAGCTGTTCGCCCGAGATGTTGACGGCAATGCGCGCCGGAATCGGCCAGCTTGCGGCCTCCCGGCACGCTTCGCGCAGGATCCATTCGCCGAGCGCGTGGATGTCGCCGGTCTTTTCCGCGATCTCGATGAAGGCGTAGGGCGGGACGCGACCGAGCCGCGGGTGACACCAGCGCACGAGCGCCTCGAAGCCCTCGATCTCGCCCGACCGCAACGAAAGAATGGGCTGGTACTGCAGAAAGAACTCACCGCGCGCGATCCCGCCCTTCATGTCGCGCATCAACTCGCGCCGGTGCCGAGCTTCGCCATTCTCGATCGAAGGCGCCGGATGCGCCTTGGCGCCCCGTACGACGCGCACGCACGCCGCCTCGGCCGCATCCATCAGGCTGTCGGGGTCACGGCCTTCGTCGGGCGCGAGCGCGGCGCCGATCTTAGCGATGCCCTCGACCTCGATTGTATCGATCCGGAAAAAGGCGTCGAACCGGCTGCTCAAATCGACCGCCATGCACGCCGCTTCGTCGGCTTTGGTGATCCCGCGCGCGACGATCGCAAAGGCGGCGCCGCCGACGCGCGTAACGATGGCCCGATCTCCGACGGCGTCGCTCAATCGGTCCGCCGCCTGACGCAACAATTGATCGCCCGCGGCATGGCCTGCTTGTTCATTGACGATCCGAAGATTTTCGATTTCGACGTGCAGCAGCGCAAACTTCTCGCCGTAGCGCTCGGACCTATCGACCGCGTGCGCAAGCAAGTCGCGCAACGATGTGCGATTGGGCAGGCCGGTCAGAGAATCGTGTCGGGCCGCCGACTCCGCCCGTAATTGTCCGCTCGCCTGCTTGGCGAAGGAACGGGCGTGCGAGCAAACGCCAATCAGAAGGACCGGAAGATACGACGAGAGCAGCGCCACGGCCAGCGCCAGCAGCGAACCGGTCAGCGTATGGGCGAGGCCGAACGTGAAACCAAGCGCCAGCGGGCCGTCGAAGGCGATCGCTATCATGGGGACCGTCGCCAAGGTGAACGCGCCGCCGCAGAGCATGCCCACCGATACAGCGGTCAACACTAACTGCCGGCTGTTGTCCACATCCAGAAAGAGAGCGGGCGCGGCGCCCCAAAGAATGCCCAGCGGCGCCGCGTGTGCGACCGCTCGCATGATGGCGCGCGGGGAGACGGACACGGGCAGCGCCCCGCCAACGCGAAGCCGACGCGCCCACATCCAGAGATAGGCGATCATCAGTGCGCCCCAGATAAACGCGACGTGCCGTTTGGAGCTGGAGTTCATAGCAAACACGACCACGACCGCATTGGCCAGATTGGCGGCGATCAAGAGCCGCGAATGCTGGGTAACGTCGGTGAGTTGCGCTGCGCGCAATCGTCCGGCGATGACTGCGCCGAGCGTGCGCTCGTCGGCTATAGCCAGCCGGTTCGCCAGCCTGCTCGCGAGAGCCTGATGCGCCGCTTCAAAACGGCCTGATTTCAAAATGGCGGCGGTCGCCATGGGGCGTTGATCTCCGTTTCGCTAGTGCAACGTAAGTTCAAGAAACTGCAATGCGATTAACGCGAGAGTTCGATACGTCATGAATCCTCTGAATTTATTGTACAAAAATTATTTGAAATTATTCGCCAATGCGAATACTTCGAGGTAGAAGCCCTAGACCGTGGCGCCAGAATACAAAATTCAATGTTTAACTTAATAATGCATTGTCACATTGCCCGCGCAAAAACCTGGCTTCGGCGTTAGGCTCGGACATGCCGCGTTATAAACTGATCATTGAATACGACGGCGCCGGCTATTCCGGCTGGCAGCGACAGGAAAACGGACCTTCCGTCCAGCAGGCGTTGGAGGAGGCCCTGCACGCGCTGACGGGCGCTTTCGTCATCGTGCGCGGCGCGGGGCGCACCGATGCCGGCGTGCATGCCCGAGGCCAAGTCGCCCACATCGACCTCGCCAAGGACTGGGAGGGTTGGCGCCTGCAGGAAGCGCTGAACGCGCATCTCGCCGGCCGAAGGGTTGCAATTTTGCAGGCAGCGGCCGTCTCCGCCGACTTCGACGCGCGCCGTAGCGCGTTGCGCCGGCATTACCGCTATGTCGTTGTCAACCGACGCGCGCGGCTGACGTTCGATGAGGGCCGCGCGTGGTTGGTGAAATGGCGCCTAAACGTAGAGGCAATGCACGCAGCCGCGCAATACTTGATTGGCTGGCATGATTTTTCGACGTTTCGAGACTCGCAATGTCAAGCCAATTCGCCACTGCGAACGCTCGACTACTTCAACGTCGCCCGCGAGAGCGACCAGATCATATTCGAGGTTGGGGCGCGGTCTTTCCTGCACCGGCAGGTGCGCTCGATGGTGGGATCGCTGGTTGAGGTCGGAACGGCCAAATGGAGCGTCGCCAACTTCCAGGCCGCGCTTGACGCAGCCGATCGGCGCCGCTGCGGACCGGTCGCGCCCGCCGGCGGACTTTATCTCGAACGCGTCGATTACGCTGACGCGACGGCCGGTCAGGCGCTCTCGACGAAATAGAGTTCCAGCACGCGGAGATAGATGCGCGCGAGCGCGTCCAGGTCGTCGAGTGCGACATGCTCGTCGATCCCATGCATCGAGGCGCCGA
The DNA here is from genome assembly GCA_043746145.1 of Hyphomicrobiales bacterium. Classification (GTDB taxonomy): domain Bacteria; phylum Pseudomonadota; class Alphaproteobacteria; order Rhizobiales; family Beijerinckiaceae; genus Roseiarcus. The sequence goes on from JAYTRP010000635.1 coordinate 4,399, forward strand.
CGAGCCCAAGTTCAACAATAGGGCAGGCGTCCTTGATGAAGCGTGCGTCCGACGTGCCGCCGCTGGTCGACAGGACAGGACGAATGCCCACGACCTCCTCCACGGCGCGCGCGACCAAGTCCGTGAACGCGCCGCGCGGCGTGAGGAAAGAGACCGCGTTGGTCGGGTCGAAGTTGAGTTCGAACCGCGCGCTGGCTGCTCCGGTCGCCACGCGGCTGCTGATTTCCGCGCGCAGCGACTCTGGAGTCCAACAATCGTTGAAGCGAATGTTGAAGACGATCCGCGCCTCGCCCGGAATTACGTTGGTCGCGGGATTGCCGACGTCGACGCTGACGATCTCGAGATTGGAGCGATCGAAATCGGCCGAGCCGTCGTCGAGCGGCGCTCCTTGCAGAGCCGACAGAACGGGCGCCAGCGCGCGCAGCGGATTGTCGGCGAGATGAGGATAGGCGACATGCCCCTGTTTTCCGATCAGGCGCAGCCGCCCGGTCAGCGAGCCCCGCCGGCCGTTCTTGATGGTGTCTCCGAGCTTGGCGAGGCTGGTGGGTTCGCCCAGCACGGCATGATCGAACCTTTCGCCACGGCCTAGCGCCCATTCCAGCAGCTTCGCCGTCCCATTGACCGCCGGCCCCTCCTCGTCGCCGGTGATGAGGAAGCTGATCGAGCCGGCGAAGCGGCCACGGCTGGCAAAGGCCAGCGCCGCAGCCACGCTCGCCGCTACGCCGCCCTTCATATCCGCGGCGCCTCGGCCCCACAGCTTGCCGTCGGCGATTTCGCCCGCAAAAGGGTCGCAGCGCCACAGCTTAGGGTCGCCAGTCGGAACGACGTCGGTGTGGCCGGCGAATAGAAAGTTTGGCCGGTCCGTCCCTAAGCGGGCGATTAGATTTTCAACATCCGGCGTTCCCGGCGCGGAGAATTTTACGATCTCCACGGAGAAGCCGGCGTCCTCGAGAACCCTGCTGAGATAGGGCAGGGCGCCCGCGTCGGCCGGCGTGATCGAGGGAAACGCAATCAAGGCGCGCGCAATTTCTAGCGCGGTCGGTGCGGACATCGGGGGCTCTCCGAGGGCAAGTAAACGTCTTAGCGAGGGCGCATCTCGCGCACGATCGCGGCCCAATCGAGCGCCACGTCGTAGATCGGCGGCTCCGTATTGGAAAGCAAGGTCCACAGGCCAGGAACCTGGCTGCGCTTGAGACCCTTGACGAGCACGCGCCCGTCGGTAAGCCTGCATACGCACATGCGCCCGACCAGACGGTCGTCAGGCTGTTCCTGGACATCGTCATAGAAGACCAACCAATTGTCGAATAGCGCGCCTAGCGAATGGCCGCGGATCTGCACCGCGACCGTGCTAGGGCTGGCGGAATCCGGCGCCTCGACCTCATCGAACGGTCCTTGTGCATCGGCGTAGAAATGAGCGATCGCGCCCGCTCCGACATAGCCAACCAAGGGAACGCGGCCTAGCGGATGTTGCGGGCGTCCGCCGCCGACCAGCCGAGGCGGCTCGACGCCGAGATATTCGGCGACAATAGCAATTTCCTCCGCGCGCAGCCTTCGCGAGCCATTGAGCAGGTCGGTGATGGCCGAAGGAGATCGCCCGAGCGCCATCGCCAACCCGCTACGAGTCTTGCGCGTTTCCTTCAATCCGTCGCGAATCCAATCTACGGTCATGCCGCTATTATTCTGGTTTTCAGAACAACAGCAATCCCGATTTTCCGAAAAATTGTTGACAAATTCTCCGTTCTCTCAGAAAAAGAACAGATAGTGAACATAAAGGATTTGCAAATTGGCCGGACCACGCCGCCGTCGAAGTTCCGAAACGGTCAAGCAGAGCCATGCGGGAGCTTGCGAGCGTCACTTGCGCGATCTCAAGCGATCGCACGGACGCGCGCCTGACGATGTGAAACTTCCCCCGCCGGGCCGCGCCATCTGGATCAGCGGCGTCCCCGTGTCCTCCTTCTGCACGTCCCCGAGTGAACTCTGCGCGGAGTTGATGTCATGACGGCGAAGCCCAAGAAGACCCGCATCGCCAAAAGCCGCGTCCCCGATCCGTTCGACGTCACCCCCGAGCGGCTCGCCCGCGCAAAGGACGCCGGCGAAGGCGTCGAGCGCACCAAGGATAAGTTGCGACGCATCCTCGACCCGTTCGACGTGATGCGCTCAACTCGCGCACTAGCGCCGCACAACCCCAAGCTCAACGACATTCGCTGGTTGGTCGGCGAAGCGTTGCGGCGCGTGCACCAGCGGGCCGGGTTCGATTCATTGCGCGCAGTCGCGCTAGAACGGGTCGGCTCAACCGGATTTGGCCCGCGCTCCGGCTTGCCAGCGAGCGAGATCGCGCTGCACGCGCGCGACAAAATCCGCAGCGCCGAGGAAAAAGCTGGCCCCGCCGCCTGGCCGATCGTCACCCGCATCGTGATCGAGGGCGCGGGCGTCCGCGAGTGTCGCGGTTTCGTGCCGGAGATCGTGACGCCATGGCGCGCGGATGCGGTTGTGACTGACAGGTTGCGCGTGGCGCTGGATTTGCTCGGAGGGTTGATGGGTGTGACGGCGGAGCGGAGGTAGGGGGCGGTTAAGGGCTTGAGCAGCGGCGAGTCCTAATCGAAAGCCAACGGCTTGCGTCGCATATCAGCCTTCACGCCTCAGACCCTTCAGACGTAGCTCTAAACTAGGCGGTTTGCGCAGGAATTTTTGCACGTTGGGTATAGCTGACTGGGCAATTAAAATGATGAGAAAGTCACCGCATTCGACCGGCGCGGCCAACGGAAAGGGAACATTCGTCGTTGTAAGGAAGTCAACATCGGACACCGATGCTCTCAGATACCACTTGCCGGGAGGCGCTTCTGTTAAGCACGTTGACGCTGATGTTCTAAAGCGTGCAGACGCCAGAAGCGGAGCCGCCATTCGTTCGGCTATAAACAAGAGTAAATCATAGTTAATCTAATCATCGCTTTATATATTAAATGTTGTCTTCTTAGAAAATCACTATGGCTGAGATTAGCTCTCTGGAAGTTAGAAAATATAATTGGATATTTGAAACGCTTGTAAAAGAGCCATCAGATCCGACTCTTGAAGATATGGCGTCGTATTTTTTTGTATAAGAAGGCCAAGCGAGAGTGGGCAACAAAATTTTTTGAACGAACGGGCAACAAGCCCGATCATCAGAACCTCAACGACTATGTAGAGACCTATACGCACTCGCGCTTAGATGGACTCTCAAAAGAAGGATCGCGCATCGTCGCAGCTTTTGCAGACCCGGTGATAGACGAGGTAACGCCGCAAATACTTAGGCGTGCATTGAAGGAAAAATCCTTCATTAGGGATGATTTAGTTGCGACGGCGTGACGACTATTATACAATACTATTCTCATACTTGTATTATTTTTTCTAAAATTTGCCGATGTGGACTTATACGGCATAGCCGAGAAAATATTCCATACGCGATAGTTCTGTCAATAATGACATTGTTTCCGAGAAGCGAAGCGCCTGTCGATGCTCCCGGTTCTGGACGGCAGCCGTATGGACGGCCGGGACGAGCCCGGCCATTTCGGATAGGGCGGCTTCCTGAAAGCAGTCCTACCCTTTCTCGAAACCCGATCAGTTCGACCCTCGCCTCACCCCTGCAACAAATCCCCAAACAGCTCCCAACTCGTGCCGCTAAAACTCGCAAGCTGCATCTGCCGGATCGGGCTATAGTTGGTCGACGAAGTGTTGATCATCATCCCCGGTAGCGAAAGCGGCAGGTGCAAATCCTTCACGCCGGTCACCTGGTTTATGATGTTGTCGCGCGAGAGATCGGCGCCGCATTGCTCGAGCACGTGGACCATGAGCACCGCCGCGCTATAGGCGTACGAGGCGTTGGCGTCGGTGATCGTGGCGTGCGACATATACTTGTCGCAGAATGCGAACCAGTCCTTCATGTCCTGGTCGTCCTTCCAACGCGGGTCGGTCGGGTCCTTGCCGTAATAGGCGGTGATCAGGCCTTTTGACTTTTCGAGGCCGGCGGGTTTCAGCACGGTCGCGATCGAGGGCGAGACGTTGGTGAGATAGCGCACGGCGCTCCAACCGAGGTCATAGCTCTTGCGGATCGCCTGGGCCGCGAATTTCGGCGTCGCCGCGATGACGAACACGTCCGCGCCCGAGCCTTGCAAGCTTACCACCTGTGAGTCGATGGTCGGTTCCGATGTTTCGTAGGACGCTTCCTTGACGATCATCTTGCTGGCGTCGGCGCCCAGCACATCTTTCAGGCCGATCAGGTAATCTTTGCCGAAGCCGTCGTTCTGGTAGAGCACGCCGATTTTTGCATCCGGCTTGGTCTGCAAAATGTGCTTGGCGTAGATGCGCGCTTCGGTTTGATAGTTGGGATTATAGCCGATGGTCCAACGATAATGCTCGGGGTCGGCGAAGGTGCTCGCGCCGGTCGATACGAAAACTTGCGGCACTTTGCTGTCATTGCAATATTGTCGAATGGCGAGGTTGGGCGCGGTGCCGAGCGTGTTGAACAGGAAGGCGACTTTCTCTTCCTCGACAAGACGGCGCACCTGCTCGACCGTCTTGGGCGGGCTGTAGGAATCGTCGAGCGAGATTAAGTTGAGCATGCGCCCGTTCACTCCGCCCTTTTCGTTGATCATCTTGAAATAAGCTGCCTCCGTCTTGCCTATGACGCCATAGGCGGAGGCGGGTCCGCTGTAAGGCATGGTCTGGCCGATCTTGATCTCTTTGTCGGTTATGCCGACCATGTCGGCGCGCGCGCGGCCTGTGATCGCGACGCTCGCGATACCCGCGGCGGTGGCGCCCAAGAATTGACGTCGATTGATCATGGTTTTCTCCCTTATGTTGTTTACGATCGCGTCATCGCGCGATTGGTCTAGTTAGATTGCTCCCCCGCACGAGCGAGGGAGCCGCCCTACGTCACCCCTGCAGAATTTCGCCAAATAGCTCCCACGTCGTCCCATTGAACGTCTGAAGTTGTTCCTGGCGGATCGGGCTGTAATTCGTCGGCGACGTGTTGACCTTGATGCCGGGGAGCAGCATTGGCAATTCGAGATCTTTGATGTTTGTCGCCTGCTTCAGAATGTTTTCGCGGCTCAAGTCGTCGCCGCATTGTTGCAGCACATGCACCATGGTGATCGCCGCGCCAAAGCCGTAGATCGCGTTGGAATCGACAAAGTCGCCGGCCGA
>JAYTRP010000636.1:0-3071 GCA_043746145.1 Hyphomicrobiales bacterium
TCGAGCAGGCGGTTTCGGCGCTGGCGGAGCAGAAGTTCGACGCGGCGGAGTTCCCGTTCGCGTTCCTGCAAGCGTTTGGCAACAAGGAGACCACCCTGCAGAAGCTGCGCCGGGGGGTGACCAACAAATCCGACCTCGGCGGCGTGTTGCAGACCGGGCATATCCATATCGCGGTGGCACCTCAAGGCGAGGTGACCGGCATGCTGGCGGCCTTGAAGGCCAGCCCGGCGACCGCCAAGGCGCGGGCGAAGTTCGTTCTGGCGACCGATGGCGAGCTGGTGGAGGCCGAGGAGCTGGCGAGCGGCGAGACGGCGGTGTGCGCCTATGCCGATCTGCCCGAGAAGTTCAGCTTCTTCATGCCGCTCGCGGGCATCACGACGGTGAAGGCGCTGCGCGAGAGCGCGTTCGACATCCGCGCCACCAGCCGGCTGAACAAGCTGTATGTGGAGCTGTTGCGCGACAACCCCGAATGGGGGACGGCGGCGCGGCGGCACGACATGAACCATTTCATGGCGCGGCTGATCTTCTGCTTCTTCGCCGAGGACACCGACATCTTCAACGGCACCGGCCTGTTCACGGCGACCGTCTCACAGATGAGTGCCCGCGACGCCTCCGACACGCATACGGTGATCGGCGAGATATTCCGCGCCATGAACACCGCGATCGGGCGCCGCGCGGCGGCCGGGCTGCGGTCGTGGGCGGACGGGTTTCCCTACGTGAACGGGCAGTTGTTCTCGGACAGCCCCGAGGTGCCGCGCTTCAGCCGGATCGCGCGGAGCTACCTGCTGCATATCGGCGGCCTCGACTGGACGAAGATCAACCCCGACATCTTCGGCTCGATGATCCAGGCGGTCGCCGACGACGATGAGCGCGGCGCCCTGGGCATGCACTACACCAGCGTGCCGAACATCCTGAAGGTGCTGAATCCGCTGTTCCTTGATGATTTGCGCGGGGCATTGGCGGAGGCTGGCGATAACGGGCGCAAGCTTCTCAATTTGCGCAACCGCATGGCTAAAATCCGGGTGTTTGATCCGGCGTGCGGCAGCGGCAATTTCCTTGTGATTGCATACAAGGAGATGCGGGCGATTGAGGCGGTGATAAATGCTCGGCGAGTCGAGGAAGAGAGACGCAGCGACATTCCGCTCACCAATTTTCGCGGCATTGAGCTGCGCGACTTTCCGGCGGAGATCGCGCGCCTCGCGCTGATCATCGCCGAATATCAGTGCGACGTAACCTATCGCGGGCAGAAGGAGGCACTGGCTGAATTGTTGCCGTTGAACGCGCAAAACTGGATCACTTGCGGTAATGCACTTCGGCTTGATTGGCTGGGCATCTGCCCGCCAACCGGCACGGGCGTGAAATTGCACGGCGATGACTTGTTCAACACCCCACTCGATCAGGCACGTATCGACTTCGAGAATGAAGGTGGGGAGACATATATCTGCGGTAACCCGCCCTATCGCGGGAGCCAGTGGCAGACTGACGAGCAAAAAGCTGACCTTAAGGCCATATTTGACGGTCGAACATCTAACTGGAAATCGCTCGATTACGTCGCTGGCTGGTTCATGAAGTCAGCAGACTATGGAACGGCCACTCCTACGGTAGCGGCGTTGGTGTCGACCAATTCAATTTGCCAGGGTCGCCAAGTCGAAACCTTATGGCCACTGATTTTCCGAACCGGCCACGAAGTCGCTTTTGCGCATACGTCATTCAAATGGGCCAACCTGGCCAGCCATAATGCCGGTGTCACGGTCGTGATTGTCGGTATCTCGAATCAAGCAGGTCGGACACGGCAACTGTTTTCGGATGCGGATGGCAACGGCACCGTCGTAAAGACCGTCGAGAATATCAACGCCTATTTGGTGCCAGGGCAAAACGTTATCGTCGGTTCGGTGTCTCAGCCACTCAACAATTTGAGCAACATGAGTTTCGGCAACATGCCAAACGATGGCGGTTATCTGCTGCTCGATACGGACGAGGCTGCTTCTGCAATTAAAAATCATGCCGTCCCTTCAAAATATGTTCGCCCGTTTGTAGGCTCACAGGAGTTCATTCGCGGCATCGAGCGCCGGTGCATATGGATCGCCGACGGAGAATATGTTCCCGCCAGCGAGAACCCTTGGTTAAGCGCGCGGTTTGCTGGTGTTCGCGCCCAGCGCAGCGCATCCGATCGTGCAACGACAAAAGCCCTAGCTGTCACCCCCTACAGGTTTGGCGAAGTGCGTCAGTCAGGACATGAGCGTTCCATAGTTGTGCCGCGGGTCAGCTCAGAAAATCGGGAGTATCTTCCGGTCGGCCTCGCCAATGAAAACACGATCATCGGGGACCGGAACTTCGCACTCTACGATGCGCCGCTTTGGAACATGGCGCTGATCGCATCGCGCTTGCATTGGGTTTGGATTGGCACCGTTTGCGTTCGGATGAGGACCGACTTTTCCTATTCAAATACCCTCGGATGGAACACCTATCCAGTCCCGACACTGACCGAGCAGAACAAGGCCGACCTAACTTGCCGCGCCGAAGACATCCTGCTCGCCCGCGAGCATTATTTCCCCGCCACCATCGCCGATATGTATAATCCCGAGCGCATGGACGCGGAGTTCCCTCGCGTCCGCGCCGCGCACGAAGCGAACGACGAGGTGCTGGAACGAATCTATATCGGGCGGCGGTTCAAGAACGACACCGAACGGCTGGAAAAGCTGTTCGACCTTTACACGAAGATGACTGCGAAGAAGAAAGCGGCGTGAGTGATATTCCCCCGCTGTTTCCAACAACCGATGAATTGGAAAGCCTCTTCGTCAACAACAAGGCGATGGCGAGGATCGAGTCACATCTGAGCCGCTTCAATCCAATCCGCGTTATGAAGATGGAACGGATGGAAATTCGCCATTCGGCGATATTGAGTTGGCTATTGAACCCAACCGAAAGCCACGGTCTTGATGACAAATTTTTGAAGGCCTTCTTAGGCGAGGCATTGCGAGGGCATAGTTCACTTGGCTCACCCACTGCGCTAGACATTGCACGAGCCGATCTGCGCGACGCGACTGTCCGCCTTGAATGGCAAAATATCG
>JAYTRP010000637.1:0-3068 GCA_043746145.1 Hyphomicrobiales bacterium
GTGGCCGTAGGTGTCGTTGACACGCTTGAAATGGTCGATATCGAGGATCATCAGCGTCAGCGGCGCGCGCCGCATCCGTGCATTTTGGAGCATGGTCGACAGATGGTTCTCGAGAAAACGGCGATTGTTTAGGCCAGTCAGCTCATCGAACAACGCGAGTTCGATGGATTGCTGCACCTTTTCCCGCAGCGTCTCGGCGTAGCGCTTCTGTCGCATCTGCGTGCGCACGCGCGCCAGCAACTCGTTGCGATCGACGGGACGGCTGAGCCAGTCGTTGATCCCCAACTCCAACCCGCGCAGCACGCGCGTGCGGTCTTCGAGGTCCGCGATCACAAGAATCGGCAAATTGCGCGTGCGCTCCAGCGCGCGAATCTGGCTGCAAAGCCGCAGCGCGTCATAGCTCGCCAGTCCCAGGCTGACGATGATCACATCGACGTTGTCTTCGGCCGCCTTGAACATCGCTTCTTGCGCGTTCGCCTCGACCGTCACGGCGTGGTGTGGAGCCAGCGCCTGAGCGATCCGCTCGGACGAGTTCTTGCGATCGTCCACAACCAGCAGACGGCCGCGCCGACCGTCTTCGGCGCTAGGGGTCGCGAACGGCGCGATCATTCCGAGCGCGACCGTGGTGTTCGCGCGGTTGCGCAACTCGTCGATTGTCACCTTGAGCCGCGCAAGCGAACGCACGCGCGCAATCAACTGTATCTCGTCGATCGGCTTTGTCAGAAAGTCGTCGGCGCCAGCCTCCAAACCCCGTACGCGGTCCGCCGGCTGATCGAGCGCGGTGACCATCACAATAGGCAGGTGTGCGGTCGAGACATGGTTCTTCAAGCGTCGGCAAACTTCGAAGCCGTCCATGTCCGGCATCATCACATCGAGCAGCACGATGTCGCACATCGCCTTTTCGCACATCGAAATAGCGTCGACGCCGTTGCTGGCGGTCAGCACGTCGAAATATTCGGCATTCAACCTAACTTCGAGCAGCTTGCGATTGGCGGGATTGTCGTCGACGACGAGGATCCGGGCGGTCATCGCTTCATCTCGCTCCCAGAAAATAATCGACTGTTTCGAAGAATTTGGCGACCGAAATCGGCTTCGACAAATAGGCTTCGCAACCGCCCTGAAGTATCTTTTCCTCGTCGCCCTTCATGGCGAACGCGGTTACGGCAACCACGGGTATAGACCGTAACTCCTCGTCGTCCTTCAACCATTGGGTGACTTCGAGGCCAGACACTTCGGGCAGTTGAATGTCCATCAGGATCAGGTCGGGACGATGTAGCCGTGCGAGGTTGACCGCCTCGACGCCACTGCGCGTCTGTACGACGCGGCACCCCCGCGTTTCCAGTAGGTCATTGAAGAGCTTCATGTTCAGCTCATTGTCCTCTACGATGAGAACTGTCTTGGCCATCTTAAATCCGCCGCGCGTTAACCGCTGCCGAATGTAGACGACCCCGGCAACAGACGATAGCCGCCAGAGATTTACGAAAGCAGAATCGTTGCATGACCACGCGGCTTACAACTAAAAGTTCTGGGGATAACGAGGGCGCGACGCGCTTGGCGATCGCCGCGCTGGGGTTCCTCGCGCGAGATCCGGAACGGCTCGAAAAATTCCTGGCGTTGTCGGGCCTTGGACCGCACAATCTGCGGCAGGCGGCGGCGGACGCGAGCTTTCTCGCCTCGGTGCTCGACTATGTCGCTGGCGACGAACCCCTGCTCGTCGCGTTCGCCGCCGACCAAGAGCGCCCTCCCGCAGCCATAATGCGCGCACGCGATGCGCTTGGCGGCGGCTCGCCGGGCGAAGCTTGATCGGGGCTACCCCGCCCCGTGCCGCGTTCTGCCGCGACTGCCTGCGCCCCGCTCCCGGCGCGGCGCCGACCATGCGCTGTCGCTATTGCGGCTCGCCGCGCCTTGCCAGCGCCGATCCAGCTCTCACCCTCGCCCATGTCGATTGCGACGCGTTTTATGCCTCGGTCGAGAAGCGCGACAACCCGGCTCTCGCCGACAAACCGCTGATTATCGGCGGGACCAGCCGGCGCGGGGTAGTCTCGACAGCGTGCTACATCGCCCGCACCCATGGCGTCCGCTCCGCCATGCCCATGGCGGCCGCATTGAAGCTTTGCCCAAATGCGGTCGTGCTATTCCCTGATATGGCGAAGTATTCGTCGGTCGCGCGCGAGATCCGCGAACGCATGTTCGCGCTGACCCCGATGGTAGAGCCGCTATCGATCGATGAAGCGTTTCTCGACCTCAGCGGTTGTGAGCGCGTGCACGGAATGTCCGCGGGGCCCGCTTTAGCGCGCTTTGCCGCCGGCGTGGAGAAGGAGATCGGCGTCACAATCTCGGTGGGACTGAGCTACTGCAAGTTCCTGGCGAAACTCGCGTCCGATCTCGACAAGCCGCGCGGCTTTACCGTGATCGGCCGCGAGGAGGCCGTGGAGCGTCTCGCGCCGATGAGTGTCGGCAAGCTCTGGGGCGTTGGCAAGGTCTCGCTGGAAAAGCTCGAGCGGCTTGGATTGCATACGATCGGCGATGTGCAAAAACTAGACGAGCGACGGGCGCTCGAGTTGATTGGCGACGATGGCCGACGCCTGTGGCGCCTTTCGCGCGGCGTCGATACGCGCGCGGTGACGATCGAGCGGGAGGTCAAGAGCATTTCCGCGGAGACGACGTTCGACCAAAACACCCGTGATCATGCTGAACTCGAGCGCACCCTGTTAATCCTGTGCGAACGGATCGCGCTGCGACTCAAAAAGGGGGGCCTGTCCGCTGGCGGGGTGACGCTCAAGCTGCGCACGCCCGATTTCAAGCTGCGAACACGGGTACGCTCGGGCATGCCGCCAACGCAACTCGCGCCACGGTTGTTCGAGTCGGCTCGCGCTCTGCTCGCCTTACAGCCACGCGGCGAATTCTACCGGCTGATTGGGGTCGCCGCCGCCGATCTTCGGCCCGGCGACGAAGCCGACGAGGCCGATTTAATCGAGGGCGACCGCAAACGCGAGAAAGCGCGCGAAGCCGCAATCGACCTGCTGAGAGAAAAATTTGGCAAGGGCGCGGTGATGCGCGGTCTCACA
>JAYTRP010000638.1:0-3065 GCA_043746145.1 Hyphomicrobiales bacterium
GTCATAAATTTCGTGAAAGACAAGATGACGCTGCGGGTGCCGACCGCCAAGGTGGCCGGCGTTGGCATGCGTAAGCTGTCGGACCCCGAGGCTGCGCGCCGATCCCTGGAAATCCTTACCGGCCGCGCGCGCGTGAAGCGCACAATGTGGTCGCGCCGTGCGCAGGAATATGAGGCCAAGATCAATTCGGGCGACATCAACGCGATTGCGGAAGTTGTGCGCGACCTGTTCCGGTCGGAAGCGCAACCCGAGCAGTCCTATTCCGAGCGGCAGCTCTACGAAGCCGCGCTGGACCGGATGCTGCGCGAGATCGCGGCGGTGCAGAAGATCAGCGAAACGGAAGCGTCGAAGCTGATCGACGACCAACTGAAGAAGAACCTTAAGCGCGCCACTAAAGCCGAGCCCGGCGAGCCTGGCGATCCCGACGATCCAGACATCGAAGAGGCCGCCTGAGCTATCAGGGGTCGATGATTGCAGCCGGCTCTGCCGTCGTTTTAATAAGATCAAGCGTCGCTTCCATCAGGAGCGGCGCTTTTTTCTTGGAACGCCGCGATGTAGACGAGCGCCGTCAGGCTTGATTCAGCGCGCGCAGTTGGAGGCTCCGCGTTAGAAAAGACGCCCTGATCCATTTATTGTTTGATCACGCCGAACGGGTGTCGATCATCTCGCGGCAGCGGTCTATAATCCCCGTCCCGCCTTTCGTTGAGCCGCCATGCGGACCAGCGCGTCAGCGGTCGTCCGTGCAGCGTAGGCCGCCCGCGATTCGCAAATCAGCTCAAACGAGTTGCCGCCCAAATCTATGACACGTTGTGCCCGCCTCAACATGAGGTAAGACCTAATGCCCTTGCGGGAGAAAACTCGTGTCACAACGGCCAGTGCTCATGGAAACCAAGATCGGGGCCGTCGTCGCTGCGGGCGTGAGCTACCATCGGGATGGCGAACTGGCGCCCGTGTTGACCGTGGATGTAAGTCAGCGTCCCGTCTTCTTTGAACAGCATATTCTCTTTTGGAAGCACCCCGATATCCGCATCAGCCTTAAGCCGATGTCTGGGATCGTCAGACGCTTCGTCGTCGGTGTCCAAATGTTCATCCTCCAGGCCAGCGGGCCAGGGTTCATCGCCTTTAGCCGGAGCGCGATCGGCAGTATCGTCCCGATCCACTTAACTCCGGGGCAGACCATCCACGTCCGAGCCCACCAGTTTCTGGCGGCGGCGGACACTGTGGATTATGGCTACGAGATGGTTTCTGGACTCCTGAACAGGGCTATGGGTGAGACAGGGGCGTTTCTCGATCGCTTCAGCGCCGGCGCGCAAGAGGGGATCGTTTGGCTGCACGGGCACGGCAATATCTTCGAAAAGACGCTCGCGGCGGGCGAGTCGATCGAGGTTCAGCCGCTTGGCTGGCTCTACAAGCATCCGTCCGTCAAAATGGAAACCGACAGCAGCACGTTCACAAGCGGCATATTCGGGTCCAACACGAACTTCATTTTCAACCGCATCACGGGTCCAGGCCGTGTCGGGGTGCAGTCGATTCTTGTCCATACTCAAACCGAGCACAATTAAATCTTTTGGCGGATTGCCTAGCTCACCTCGTTCTCGACCTCAGACAAGCAGCGAAAATATACGCGCAGCTCGTTGCAAACTTTCATTCGCGGAGCGGACGAGCGTCTAGCCGACACTCTCGCGCGGCCTCCATTAAGGCGATGTTGCGGGTACGAGAGGGGCTGAACTTGGAAAGCAGTTTCCGTACCGTCTCCACGACCTTTGCTTCGTTTCTCGATCTGAGCTCGCTCCGCACCCGCGGACGACTGGCGATTCGCTCCAACGCGCTGCTGCGCGTCGCGGTCGCGATCGTCGTCGGCGCGCTGGCGGGCGTTTGCGTCACGGCCATGACGGCGATCGCCGAGACCGCACATGTATTCCTTTATGGCATCGCCTTCGACCAACGCCTCAGCGCGGCCGCGCGCGTATCGCCCTTCGCAGCGGGAGCGGCGCTGATCGGCGGCGGGCTGGCGATGGGCTTGGCGACTCTTTGGCGTCGTCGCCGGGGCATGGCGCCCTCTGTCGACCCCGTTGAGGCCAATGCGTTGCGCGGCGGCCGCCTTTCGCTGACCGATGGAATCATGGTCGTGGCGCAAACGCTGCTCTCGAACGGCTGCGGCGCTTCGGTCGGATTGGAAGCCGGCTATGCTCAGATCGGCGCCGCGATCGGCTCGCGCACCGGCGTTGCGATGCAGCTTCGCCGCGAGGACCTGCGCACGCTTCTGGGATGCGGCGCCGCGGGCGCGTTGGCGGCGGCGTTCGGCGCGCCGCTGACCGGGGCGTTTTACGCCTTCGAGCTCATTATTGGAGCTTACTCGCTTGCCAATGCCGGGCCGGTGATTTCGGCGGCGGTCGCGGGAACACTCGTGGTCAAGGCGCTCGGTGGGGCGCCCTATTCCATCATCACAGCGCCCGTCTCGCCGTTGGGCCTCAGGCAGCACGTCGCGCTCGTCGGGCTTGGCCTTGTAGCCGCCGCGCTCGGGGTCGGCGCGATGCGCGCGGCCGCGCTATTCGAGCGAGCCCTTCAGGCCAGCGCGCTTCCTGATTGGACCCGGCCCGCGGTTGGCGGCGCCATACTAGCAGTGTTCGCCAGTGTGACGCCGCAGGCGCTTGGCGCTGGCCACGGCGCGCTCGCGTTGGATATTCCGCTTCGGCTTTCCGCATTCACGCTCGCGCTGCTGATTGTGATGAAGCTGACCGCCTCGCTGCTGTCGCTTGCCTGCGGCTTTCGCGGCGGACTTTTTTTTGCGTCATTGTTCGTTGGCTCGTTGGTGGGGAAATTATACGCGATCGCAGCTCTAAACGTTCCTGGGCTGGCGCTCGACCCTACCGCCTGCATTTTCACAGGGATGGCGACGTTGGGCGTGGCGATCGTCGGCGGCCCGCTCACCATGACGTTTCTCGTGCTCGAGAGTTCGGGAAATCTCGCACTTGCGGGTCCGGTGCTCGCGGCCTGCATTGCGACCAGCCTCACAGTGCGGGCGACATTTGGCTATTCTTTCGCCACTTGGAGGCTGCATCTTC
>JAYTRP010000639.1:0-9512 GCA_043746145.1 Hyphomicrobiales bacterium
CTCAGCGGCGTTAAGTGGCGCGAGGCCGTCGCGATAAGCTTGCTGGGCCGCCTCGCACACCTCGCGCGGCGTCAGCAGCCCGATATTGAGGTAGGGCGACAATGCGGCATGGTGGACAAACGATTCCCCGGTCGCCATCGCATCCTGAAAGTCGCCGAAATGGGCGAGGTTGCATTCGATGAAATGATTAAGCGCAAGCAAGGCGTCGGCGCGTGTAACCGCCCAGCCAAAATTCTCGAGCTCTCCGAAATGATCGGAAAAGCGCCTCGCTACGAGCGCGATCACCTCACGCGTCGCGTCGTCAGCGACGAATCGCAGCAACGGCACCGGCGCGTGACCTTTCGGCAGGCGCTTGCGGTTCTCCGCGTCGAAGTTCCAACGACCGCCCTCGGGCTGGTCGCTCGCCATTAGAAACCCATGGGCGCGCCGCATCTCGCGATAGAAATACTCCATGCGATAGGCCGACCGACCCGCGGCCCAGCGCTCGAATTCCGCGCGTGAGCAAAAAAAGCGGTCGTCGGCGCGAATCTCGAGCGGCACATTCAGCCGGGCATTTTGCAGCGCTTCCAGCACGCGGTATTCGCCGGGTTCGGTGACAATAGCCCGGTCCGGCAGCCAGCGCGCCAGCGCCCGCGCAAGTTCGCCAACGAACGAACCAGTATTGTCGGGGTTTTCAAGCTCGATATAGTCGACCCGCACCCCCTCCTCGCGCAACTCAGCCGCGAAATGGCGCATCGCCGCTAGCACGAGCGCGATTTTCTGCTTGTGATGGCGAACGTAGTTTGTCTCCTGCGCAACCTCGACCATCAGCACGACATCGCCGGCCTCAAGGTCAGCCAAGCTGGAAAGCGAGCGCGACAACTGATCGCCCAGCACGAAGCGCAGCGTCTTCACGGCGGGCGCCCGGTTCACGCGGCGCCACGCATCGGCGCCTCCACGGAAGCACGACGCAGCACCTCGACCGTCAAATGCGAAAAGTTGCCGATCGCGCGTACGATATCGCGGTAGTGTTCGACGCCTCGACCGCTCGAAGTCTCGATCGAGACGATTGCCCCAAGATGACCAGGCCCGAGCCGCCACACATGCAGGTCCGCCAACGAGTCGCCTTCGTGCTCGATCGCGCCCTTGAGCCGCTTGCAAAGGCCGGGATCGGCGTTCACGTCCAGCAGCACGCGCCCAGTGTCGCGAACCAGCGTGACAGCCCAACTCGCGATCACAACAGCGCCGACGAGCCCCGCGAGCGGGTCCATCCAAAGCCAGCCAAACAGTTTTGCGAGCGTCAGCCCGACGATGACGAACACGGAGACGGCGGCATCGGCAATTACATGAACGATGGCGGCGCGCATATTGTGGTCGCGATTCAGCTTTGCGTCGTGTGCGTGCTCCTCGAAGCGGCAGGTCTGGGTTGCGTCATCGATGCGCACGATCGCTTCGAACGCGTGCGGCTCCGGGATCAGTTCAATCGATTCGAGGAAGTCTCCCCGATCAGCCAAAGCGAAACGCTGTCGCATGCCGTCCGGACGCACGGTTTCAATCGACGCACGGGACGCGGCGAGCGGCGGACCTGCGAGGCGGAAGCGCGGCGGGACGCCATCCTCGTGGATGCTCAAGATGCAGCGTCCGACCGCAAAGTCTAGCGAACGCTCCGCATCGCCATGCGCGTGCGTGTGGGCAGTTCCGCGGTGGTGATGGTGACCGCCCCGGCTAAGCAGCCACGCGCTCGCGACATTGACGAGCAATCCAAGCGCGGCAATCGGGATCGCCTGCGCGAAAGCGATCGACGTCGGGATAAAAAACCGCGTGGCGGATTCGTAGCCAATTTCGAGCGCAATCATGCCCAGGATCAGCGCGCTAGCAAAGCCCGCGAGATCGCCGAACTTGCCGACGCCGAAAGTGAACCGCCCGTCATGCGCGTAGCGCCGAGCGAGCATATAGGCGAGCGCGGCCAGCAGAAGTGCGCCGGCATGCGTGCTCATATGGAATCCGTCCGCGACCAGAGCAATCGAGCCGAACCAAACCCCGCCGACGATCTCGACGACCATCATGACAACCGTGAGCGCGATTACCGCCCAGACATTGCGCTCGCTTGACTCATGCGTCTCGCCCAAGAAAACATGGCCTTGCTGCTCGATCGCCGCGTCGCTCATCACGCCTCCAGAGTTCGGATTGTCCTGCCATACGCGCGGATCGCACGAAGTTCAACGCATGCAGGCGATCGAACGATCCTCGCAATCTTCAGCGGCGAGACAATCGTGAAGGTCCCCGCAGCAGCTTCGCACGCATTTCATCAGCAGGCCACAGTCGCGCTCGCACTCGTGCCGCGCGGTTTCGTACAGCCGAAGATCCGTGGCGTCGCGGCGCGACGCGGCGGGAGCCGGCACGGCGACAAGGAGAGGCACGGCTGCCAAAAGGTGGCGGAAGAGCTTGACTTTCAAGGGCCATAGCTCGCCATACATCGCCGCAACGCGCTATGTCCAAGATACGAAAATTCAGCCGGGCGCACTGGACAAGTTCAACATCGCTTTCTATAAACCGCGCTCTCGACGCGCTTTCACGCGCGGCGGGCGCCCAGGTAGCTCAGTTGGTAGAGCATGCGACTGAAAATCGCAGTGTCGGTGGTTCAATTCCGCCCCTGGGCACCAATACCGCCTAGTCTCGATGCAAATATCAGGACGCTAGGACGCGGATATAATGCAATCCTCACACCGGCGCGCCGCATTGGCGAGTGACGACTGCCGAGGTTTGGTGCAATTAAGCCCGGAACACTCGGCGATCGACGAGTTTTGATAACACGCCGGACATAAGCTCGGCGGCTCTATCGCCGGTCTCACGCCCGATGGCCGCTACTGTACTCGTCATAAATCCTTACAGCAGGAACAACACCACAGGGGCGCTGCGGTGTTATTCCCTTGTGCTGCTTGTTCGTTACTTGCCCGACTGATCCCCGGTAGCATTGCCCGGCAATGCATCCGCAGGAACCGAGTGCACTGAGGGAACGCCATAGGCGAAACGTCAGGTTACCGGCAGGCGCCGATACCCGCCCCGCGGAAGTGAGTGGCGCTCCCCGAGCAGAGATCGATAATAAAGTGACATTTAGACCAGTTCGCTGAAATGGCGCAGGTCGCGCCAAACGCATCGACTCCGCCCGGTATTGGCTCGACTTGTCCGAAAAGAAGATCACGAACTCGCAGCGGCGCCCTGCGCGTTATAACACATTTTCGTGATGCTATATAGCGGCATACCGCGACCGAACCGTCGCTGGCAAAATCGCCGCGTCTCAGTCGCGGCCTAGTGGACCGCCGCAAACATCACTGACTCCGACGTCGCTTCGCCGGGAGAAAGCTCCTCGACGATGCGTCCTTGCCGCGAGACTAGGATTCGGTCGGACAGGCTGAGGATTTCCGGCAAATAGGACGATATTACGATAACCGCGAGTCCCTCGTCGGCAAGGACGCCGATCAGGTGGTGAATCTCGGCGATCGCGCCGACGTCGACGCCGCGTGTCGGCTCGTCGAAAATGATCAGCCTAGGCTTTTGCACAAGCGATTTGGCGATCACCACCTTCTGCTGATTGCCGCCCGAGAGCTCGATGATCCGGGCGTCGTCGTTCAACGTCCTGATGTTCAGTTTCTTCGTCCAGTTGACGGCCAACGCGCGCATCTCGCTCATGCTAGTCACCACGCCTGTCGACTGGCGGCTGGAGATTTGCCCAACGTAAATGTTTCGCGCGACCGACATGGTCTCGAAAATCCCGTCACCCTTGCGGTCCTCTGTGACATAGACGACGCCGTCATTGACCGCCTGCCGGGGAGTTCGGTATCGCACCGACTTGCCGTCGAGTTGCACATCGCCGCCATGAAACAGATCGCGCTTCACGACACCGGCAATTATTCTCGCCGTCTCAGTTCGACCCGAACCAACCAGCCCAAACACGCCGGTCACCTGCCCCGCGAAGATCGAGAAAGACGTGTTGCGCACAATATTCTGCATCGAGAGGTTTTGCACGCTGAGCACTTTTTCGCCCATCGGCCGCACTTGTCGGCTATCGGCTGCGCGGCCGTAGAGCTCGTCTGTCAATGACCGGCCCACCATATGGCCGATGATTGCTTCGCGCGTGAATGTCCTGGCGTCCGCGGTGACGATGTGCGAGCCGTCACGAAGAATAGTAATCCGATCGGAAATCTCGAGCGCTTCCTCCAACGCATGGCTGATGAAAATAATCGAGACTTGGTCTTTGCGCAGCCGATCAATCAACGCGAACAGATGATGCTTCTCCTCGGGCGTAAGTGTTGCGGTCGGCTCGTCAAATATGATGATCTTCGCCTTGAGGCGGACCGCGCGCGCGATCTCAACCATTTGTCGCTTAGCCGTACCGAGCGATTGCACGATCGCCGTCGGTTCAACCGGGAAATTCAGCGATTGAAGGAATTGTTGCGCGTCGATGTAGATCCCACGCAGCCGATTGAAGAACTTCTCGTCGCCCAGATATAGGTTCTGCGCGACTGTAAGGGTTGGGACGAGACTGGTCTCCTGATAAACCATGGCGATCCCGCATCGTCGCGCAAAAGCGGGGCCGTCAATCTGCACGCGTTCGCCATTGATGCGGATTTCGCCGCGGGTCGGCGCGACTACTCCCGAGAGGATCTTGACCAGCGTCGACTTACCGGCCCCGTTCTCGCCGAGTATCGAGTGCACCTCGCCGCGTCGTAGATCGAAGTCGATGTTCTTCAACGCGGCGACCCCGCGATAATCCTTGCCGACGCCTTTCATCGCTAGCAGCGGCGTTTCCATAGTGACTACGTTGGTCATGAGGCCAATCCCTCATAGGCGCAGGAGGCGACAATCCCGTCGCCCTTGGCGCAGAAAAGCAACCGCCCTTCGAACGCGAGGCAACTGGTGACGCCATGTCGATGCCCGTTCGCGCGGCTGTGAAAGCTCGCCCTAGGTCGATAAGCGCTGTCGAGATGCGCAATCATTCCGTAGGATTGATGGGGGGACCACGGCTTCAAGACACCGAGTTGCTTGACGCCGCCCTGCTGCGTCGGCTCCAACGGCGACTGGCCTATGCGAAGGCTGGGCGCGACCCAATAGTCAGCATTGATCTCGGCGATCATGCGTCGACGATAGCGGTTCTCACTCAACACGAATTCAACGATTTGGCTTCGTGGCGCGAACAACGCCATCCAAATCGATTCGTCGGCGTCACGCGACAGGCGGCTGGGATAGGCGGGCAGGTTTTGCAGCACCGGCGTATTGCGGCCGGCGGCGCCGGGCGAAATACGCGTCAGCGCGCATCGCCAGCTTTCCGATACGAGGATCGAACCGGGCTCTTCGATCAGGCCGTAGGGATAAGCCAGATTTCCCGCGAGTTGCTGGTACGTGCGAACTCCGGGGTCGAGCCGCCACACGGAACCGGACGCGTTCTTCTGCATCAGATCGCGCTTCCAATCGGCCGGCCCGTTCGTCGCCGAGCCATTGGCGACGAGCAACGCGCCGTCACTCGCGGAGGTCAGCGCGGTGATGCACTTCACATCAGGCCTTGCCTCGATCGCAACGCCATCGTGCTGGCCGCCGAGGAAGACCAATCGACCATCGGCTAGACCAACCGCCGCGCCGCCATCCGGCAGGCCCGCCAGCGCGGTTATCGGCACATCGAAGGTCGCAACAGGCGCACCGCCGAATAAGTCCGCGCGCAACAGAGAGCGCTGCGACGAGACGATCACGCCGTGCGATGTGATCGCCAAGCAATCAGGGGACGGCGTCTCCAGGAGCTTGGGCGCGAGGTCGAGCAAATCGTTGGGACGAAACGCGCCGTCCATCGGCGGCACAGTGATCGAAGCCTCGCCTCGGCCAAGCCAGTTGTCGAGCGCCCTTTTGAACGGGTTCATGGGCGCGCTCCCCAGTACGATTTCTGGCCGGTCCATTCCGGATCGGCGTCGGCGAGTTTTATCCGCCCGATGCGATTGTTGGTGACGCCGCCAAGATAGAGATAACCACGATGTTCGCGCATCGAAGTTATCGTCGGGTGGTTCTCCCCGCTCCGATCCCAAAGAGTATCGAGGATGCGGCCCTCCGCGTCGAAATGCACCACGCAGCCGACATTGACGTTGGGAAACAGCCACTCGTCGCCGGCCACCCGGCGCGCCATGCGGCGTCGAAACGACGGCATCGCCATCGCCAAATCGTAGGACGGCGTGCGCGTGCCCGCGAGCGCGGCCCAATAGGTCCCGCGCGAGCCGCGGTTGATATTGTCGGGGTAGCCGGGAAGATCGGGAATGACGATCTCGGTCTTGCCTTGTTTCGGTCCTTCCAACCAAAGACGGCTCACCCGGCAACCCCAGGTTTCCGCGAACAACACTGACTTGTTGTCATGAGCGACGCAAATTCCGTTCGCGAACAGGAGATTGCGCACGATCGTCTTCGTTGTGCCTGTCGCGGGATCGTAGCGAATGATGCGACCGTTGCCGCGCCCTTCCAGCGCGTCGACCACCCATTCCTCAAAGCCGTAGCGGATCGTCGCCTCGCTGAAATAGACCTTACCGTCTGGCCCGATGTCGAGATCGTCGGCGAGCCGCATGCGGGAATCGTCGATGATCGAGAACGGCGAGCGGTTGGTCTCCGCCGTCATTTTGTGGACAGCCCGATGCTGGTCGACGCAATAGAGGCCCATGCCGGCGATGCAGACGACGAGATCGCCTTGTCTATCGAAGGCCATGCCGAGCGGGCGCCCGCCGACATGCGCGTAGACCTCGCGTTTGACATAATCGGGCGCGAGGAACCGAACGATTTCGCCCTGCCGCACCCCGCAATAGAGGTTGTCGTCGGCGTCGAGGATAACGTCTTCGGGACCCTCAATTTCGCCCAGGCCAATCAACTGCACGTCGCGAAGCCGGTCATTGATGGCGTAGGGCGAAGACGAGTTTGCGTCGAACGGTGAAGCTGGCGGAAGCGCCAGGAAGGCCGGCGACACATAAACCTTGGCGCGCAAATTGGCCCGCCACTTGACCCAGCGCACGTCGATCGCGATGGCGAGCAACAACACGAGGCCGACGACCATCGACGACGCGCCGCTCTCAAGCCCGAGCCTCACCAGTCCATTGGTCAGCAACGAGACGATGACCGCGCCGACGAGCGCCTTGCCGACCGACCCGCGTCCCCCCCCGACACTATTGCCTCCAAGCAGCGCCGCCGTCACCACTGTGAGTTCAAGGCCGATGCCGGTGTCGGGGCCGGCGCCTGAAAGCCGCGCCGCGTAAAATGTCCCAGCGAGCCCAACGAGCACGCCGGACACGATATAGGAGAGGCACACCGTGCGCCGAACGGATATGCCCGCATTATAAGCCGCGCGCCTCGACCCCCCGACCGCCATGATGTGCCAGCCGATGCGCAGCCGCGTTAGCACGACCTGCGCGATAATTGCCGTCACGACCAGGACTATCAGACTCAACGGAACGCCTAACAGCGATCCCGACCCGATGAAGTCCCAGGCATCGGATTCCACGTCGCTCGACGCGATCTGCACCTGATAGCGCTGGAGCAAGAATTCGACGATCGCCCGCACGAGCGTAAGCATGACGAGAGTGGTCAAGAACGCTCGCAGCCGGAGATAGCCGATCAGGATTCCGTTGATCAGCCCAACCAGCGCCCCGACGCCCACCGCAACAACGATAACGGCGCCGACCGGCCATTTGGCGACATTGAGCAGCACCAGGCCGGTGAGATTGGTAAGCGCGAAGTTGGAGCCGACGCTGAGGTCGATGCCGCCGGCCAGCATGACGATCATCATGCCGATGACGATCAACCCGAACTCGCCGATTTGCCGAGAAGTGTCCGAAAGGTTTCCCAACGAGAGGAAGTTGGGTATCGCCGAGGTCAGATAGACAACCAACGCAATGAGCAGGAAGCCGGGGATGACATTGTCCATCCACCTCCGGCCGAGCACCTCGCCGACGATATGATCGGGCACATAGCGGTAGCGCAGTCTTGTGGCCCACTCGCCGAAAGTCATTACATTTTCTCGTCGCAACAAAAAAAGGGCGCTGAGCCGATTGGACGGCTCAGCGCTTCTAACAATCAACGCGGGAGGTTACTTCTTGAGGTCTTTGGCGCTCCAGCAGAGACCCTGATGCAGAGTGTCTTTGGAGATTAGAAGCGTGGGGCTATAAAGCACGGCTTTCAGCTTTCCCGCAGGCAGCCCCGATTCCAACACCGTGACGATCATGTCGTTCAGGTCGCGCCCTTGGTCCAACACCTGGTAGGCGATTTCCTTGTCGAACGCCCCGCTCGCGACATTGTCGCAGGCCATCTGCTCGCCACCGCCCGAGGTCACCAGCACAATTGGCTTGCCGGATTCTTTGATCGCGGCCGCCGCGCCGAGGTCCATCACGTCCCAGAATCCAACGACGCCGCAGAGATCTGGATTTTGTTGGATCACGGTCGAGATGATCGAGCGCGCCTTGGTCGCGTCCCAATCCGCGCCCTGGTTGGCTACTGTTTTGATTTCGGGGTGCTTGGCGAATACGTTCTCGACGCCCTTCATCATTCCGCTGTCCGACCCCGAGGTCGGCTGGCCCTGCAAGACAGCAACCTTGCCGCTGGTTCCGGCGCCGCATTTGTCGACCACGCCCTGCGCTTCCGCCTCGCCGATAGCAATCCAGTCGGCGCCGACATAGACGTCGGAATTATAGTTCGACCGCATGTTGATCTGGATGACGTGAATGCCGGCCTCCTCCGCACGCTTTAATAGACGCGCGTAAGACTGGACGTCAGGATTATGAACGATCAGGACATCGGGCTTTTCCTGAATCAACGAGGTGATCGCCTGCGCGCCAGCGTCCGCACTGAAGTGGGGATCGCGAATTTCGAGCTTCATCCCGAGGCGGTCGGCCTGCTTCCTGATGACCGACGCCCAGCCTTCGGTCAGGTCGATGCCCATCGTAACGGGCACGAACGCGATTGTCTTGCCGGCCAACATCGTGAAGTAGTCATTTCGTCTAGGGTCGTCGATGCCCGCCGCGATGGCGGATGACGCCATCCCGGTCAGTGACAGCGCGAACGCGACTGCCGAGGCTAATTTTCTGATTTGCATGTTACATTCTCCCTTTAGAGACACCGGCGCTCTAGATGTCGCCTTGTTGCGCGGTCTGTTCGTCGCGCGGGTTGATCACGCTGTCGATGATGATCGCGGCCAGCAGGATAACGCTCCTGATCACGTTCTGCAGCGTGTATTGAATGTTCATGATCGTCATGCCGTTGAGCAGAATCCCGATCAACAGCGTACCGACGATGACATTGCGGATGCCGCCTCGTCCGCCGGAAAGCCCGATCCCGCCGAGAACGACGACAAGTACGACATCGTAGATCATCGAGGAATTCGCGACGTTGGTGTTCATGCTGGCGACCGCCGTCGCGGTAATCATGCCGCCGATGTAGGCGACCGATGCTGAGAGCGCGTATTGCAGGACGATGATCGGCCGCACGGGCGCCCCCGAAATCCTCGCGGCCGGAAGGTT
>JAYTRP010000640.1:0-9511 GCA_043746145.1 Hyphomicrobiales bacterium
GCCGCACGCGCCGGCGTGATCGGCCTTTCCCGCGCGGTTGCGGTCGAGTGGGCGCCGCTCGGGATCCGCGTCAATTGCATAGCGCCGGGCGCGATCGAGACGGAGGGCTGGCGCGTCTACTCGCCTGAAGCGCGCGCCGCTTATCCCCGATCCAACCCCATGATGCGGGTCGGCAGCGCCTGGGACATCGCCGAAGCCTGCGCCTATCTCGGCGGCGCGGGAGCCGCCTACGTAACGGGAGAAGTGTTGACGGTCGATGGCGGCAGTCAACTCTGGGGCGAGACATGGACCACCGGCAAACCCGAATATTTCAAGGGTTGATGATGATTGGAATGGTTGTGAACTCGTGTGAGGCAAGCGGGGGATGAACGCTCCGCTGGAGGCTTTCGACGTCAATCGAGTTCACGCGCGCTTGATCCGCTATCTCGCGGCGCAAGGCTGCGCGGACGTCGAAATCGCGCGACTTCGCCGATACACCGTCGGCTTCTCCTGGATCACGTTTGGCTTTGGCGCCACTTGGAACGAAGGCGGCGCGCGGGTCGAGCGCGAACTGATCCTCAGGATCGGGCCTCCTAACGGTATTTTCTCGCCTTATCTTGCCTCGCCCGAATTCGTTGCGCTGCGCGGACTTGGAGATAGCGGCGTGCCTGTGCCCGGTGTCTACTGGCATTCCGATACGGACGAGGCATTCGGCGCGCCGTTTTTCATCTGTGACTTGGTACGCGGCGAAGCGCCGATCCCCTGGACGCACGACGGCGGCCCGGCCTTCGACGAGCCGACGCGGTCGGTGCTTGGCGAACAGTTCGTCTCAGCGCTCGCAGCGTTGCATCGGTTCGATTGGCGACAGACCGAGGTTGCCGGAATTGGCGGCTCGACCGATGTCGCCAAATCTGCGGTCGATCAGATAGACCTCTGGGAGGGCCGGCTTGCCGAGTGGAGCGCCGCGCGCGTGCCCATGCTCGAATGGGCGGCAATCTGGTTGCGTGATCATGCCCCCGTCGCCCCCAAGATCAGCGTCGTACACGGCGATTTCCGGATCGGCAACTTTCTGGTCGATGGTAGCCGCATAACCGCGATCCTCGATTGGGAACTCGTGCGCCTCGGCGACCCCTACGAGGACCTTGGTTGGATTTGTATGCAAGCTTGGCGCGGCCGCTCGCCTTACATGTGCCACCTGTTCACGCGCGAGCAATTGCGAGATCGCTATGGCGCGCTCAGTGGCGCGCCGGTCGACGAACGCGCCATCCGCTTTTGGGAGGCGTTTGGAACCTACAAACTCGCCGTCATGCATTACGGCGCGCAATATTGCTTCGAGACGCGCGGCTACGACGACATGCGCATGGCGGGAATGGGCGCGCAGATTCCACGCATGCTGCTGCAAGTGGAATCGGCGATCGAGAGAGCGGCATGAGCATTGCCCTGAAGCGCCTGTTCGAGGGTATCGTCTCGACTTTGCGCACCGACATTATTCCACACGTCGGAGATTCCTACGCTCGCGGTCAGGCGGTTGGGATCATCGATCTGATCAACAATGTTGCGACGCGGATCGAGTGGGCGCGCGCGCCGCTGATCGAGAGCGTGCGCGAGAAGCGTCGGTTGTTGACGGCTGTGGCGAGAACGCTCGGCGGAACGCCTGACGAGGCGATAACGGCCCCTGAACTCATGGGCTCGGCGGAACTCGCTGAGGAACGAACCCGCCTCGACGCCGCCATTTGCGCCGCGATGCAGGCGGCCCACGCGCGGGCGGACGAGGCGGGGCGGGACGCGCTCGGCCTGTTGATCCGGCACGCGCATGATGAAGCTTCGCTAGAGATGAAGCTTACACGCAAGCCGTTATTTGCTGAGATCGCCAGCGGAAAAAACGAACAGCGGCCGCCGGCCTAGAAGAGCTGAAACGACGGCAGGGGAGGAATTGAGATGGCCGAGCGATTGGATCCGCGAATGCCCCCGCGCGAACTCTGCGTGCAACGCTACCGGCTAGACAGCCTGGCGGCGTCTCAACCGGACAAAACGTTCGCCGACTTCGCTGACGGCGAACAATGGAGCTACGCCGGGACCCGAGAGATCGCGATTCGCACGGCAAACGCGTTGAGAGCGCTCGGAGTCAATCAAGGCGATCGCGTCCTGGTCTGGCTGCCCAACAGCGCGGACTGCCTACGGATTTGGTTCGGCCTCAACTATCTCGGCGCCGTGTTTGTGCCAATCAATCTTGCCTATAGAGGCTCCCTGCTGCAGCACGCGCTAAGCATTTCCGAGGCGCGCCTCGGCGTAATCCATGCGGATCTGCATCAGCGTCTCGGCGAGGTCGAACTGACGCGCCTGCGTGAGATTGTCGTGCTTGGAGGCATTGCGCAGCCTGTAGCCGACCTGAAAATTCACGGCGCCGACACGCTCGAAAGCGACAATACGACGCCGCCAGTTCTGGAACGCGAGATCGCGCCCTGGGACTTGCAATCGATTATCCTTACATCGGGAACGACGGGTCCCTCCAAGGGTGTGCTGTCCTCCTACGTGCATCTCTACAATATGTCCGTCGCGGCGCCGTTCCTCTCGAGCGAAGACCGCTACATGCTCAACCTGCCGCTGTTTCATTCCGGCGGCGTGATGCCGGTGACGGCGATGCTGATCCACGGCGGGTCGATCGCCATGGTCGACGCCTTCGACACCGAGACGTTCTGGAGCACAGTCCGCGAACGCAAAATTACGACCTCGATCTTGCTCGGGGTGATGGGCGTGTTCCTGCTGAAGCGACCGCCGAGCGTTCACGACCAATCACATTCATTGCGAACCTGCACTTATGTTCCGCTGAACGATACCGCTCCGCAATTTCATGCCCGCTTTGGAACGCAGATCTATACTCATTTCAACATGACCGAGATTTCCCAACCGATTGTTTCCGCCGCAAATCCAACGGCGCTCGGCAGCGCCGGCCGACCGCGCGCGGGCGTCGAGGTGCGGATCGTCGACGAGAACGATTGCGAGGTCGGCGTCGGCGAGGGGGGCGAGTTGGTGGTGCGAACGGATTGCCCGTGGGCGATGTCGCACGGCTATGCCGGCAACCCTGAAGCGACCGCTGCCGCTTGGCGCAACGGCTGGTTTCATACCGGCGACGGGTTCCGGCGCGACGTCGACGGCAACTTCTATTTTGTCGACCGCCTGAAAGACGCGATACGCCGACGTGGCGAAAACATTTCTTCGTTTGAAGTCGAGTCGGAGATCCTCGCCCATCCCGCCGTGCGCGAGGCGGCGGCAGTTGTCGTGAAGAGCGAGTTTGCCGAGGACGAGGTGATGGCGGTTATCGCGCTCAGGCCGGGCGAGCCGTTCGACCCCGTCGAACTGATCGAGTTTCTGCGCCCCCGCATGGCGCATTTCATGATCCCTCGATACGTGCGCATCGTCGACGCGCTGCCGCGCACCCCAACCGCAAAGATCGAGAAAGTGAAGTTGAGGGCCGTCGGCCTCACCGCAGACTGCTGGGATCGCGAGAAGGCGGGCGTCGTCGTCAAGCGCGAGAGAATTGGGCAGATAATCCGTTGAGCCGCGAGGAATAATGTTCGACGAGCTTTCGCCGCGCGCTGAGGACCTGAGATCTCAGCTGCTCGCCTTCATGGCCGAGCATGTCTATCCCAACGAGGTGGAGCTTCTGGCGGAAACCCGCGGCGATTCTGCGCGCTGGACGCCGCATCCGCGCATGCAGGAACTGAAGATTGCAGCCCGCAGCGGCGGACTGTGGAACCTGTTCTACAACCACGGGCCGGAAGGCGCCGGGCTCTCCAACTATGAATATTCAAATCTTTGCGAAATTTTGGGGCGATCTCTCGCCGCTCCTGAAATCTTCAATTGCAACGCGCCCGACGTGGGCAATATGGAAATCCTTGCGCAGTTCGGTACGCCCGAGCAGAAGGTGCGCTGGTTGAAGCCGTTGCTTGAGGGAGAGATTCGCTCCTGTTTTGCGATGACCGAGCCTGCTGTTGCGTCGTCCGATGCGACCAACATCGAAACAGCGATCCGGCGCGATGGGGACGACTATGTCGTGGACGGCCGAAAATGGTGGATTACCGGCGCCATGTCGAAGGATTGCAAAGTTGCGATCGTGATGGGCAAAAGCGATTTCAATGCGCCCAAGCACAAGCAGCAGTCGATGATCCTTGTGCCTATGGATTCGCCTGGACTGACCGTCGAGCGCGCGTTGACTGTTTACGGCTATGAGCATCCGCCGCTTGGGCACGCTGAACTCGTGTTCCGCGGCGTGCGCGTTCCCGCTGCCAATATGCTGCTGGGGGAGGGGCGGGGTTTTGAAATTGCGCAGAGTCGGTTGGGACCGGGGCGCATTCATCATTGCATGCGGTTTATTGGCCTTGGCGAGCGCGCAATCGAGGCGATGTGCCGTCGCGCCAAGTCGCGCACCGCGTTCGGAGGCACGTTCGCTGAGTTTGGCGCTTTGCGGCAGACGATTGGCCAGTCGCGTTGTGATCTTGAACAGGCGCGTCTCGTAACGCTGAAGGCCGCCTGGAATATGGACCGTCACGGCGCCAAAGCGGCGCGTAACGACATCGCCATTGCCAAGATCGTCGTGCCGACCACCGTGGGGCAGATCCTCGATCGCGCCATCCAGATACACGGCGGCGCAGGACTTTCACAGGATTTTTTCCTCGCAGAAGCCTTCGCCGAGACGCGCTTCCTTCGAATTGGCGATGGCCCGGACGAAGTGCATCGCGAAGCGCTGGCGAAGGTCGAACTCGCAAAGCAAAACTGAGCCTTGGAAAGGTAAGATTATGGACGCGTTGCAGGCGGGATTGAGAGTGGTGACGCCGGGCCGCACCATCGGCGAGGGCGACGTCAATTTGTTCGCAGGCTTGGTTGGCGATTTCACGCCGATCCATGTGGACGCGCAATTCGCACAATCCTCGCCGTACGGAACGCGCATCGCGCATGGTCCGCTCGCGATGTCTACGGCGATCGGAATGCTCTCGCAGACGGGCATTCTGGGCGAGCGGGTGCTCGGCCTTGTCAATCTCAACTGGAACTTTTCCGGGCCCGTGAAAATAGGCGACACCGTCCGCGCCCGAGTGCATGTCGCGGAGATCCGCCCGACCTCCAAGCCAGGGCGCAATCTCGCCGCGTTCGACTTCGAAGTGATAAATCAACACGATGCGACCGTTCAGACAGGGCGCATGCTGGTCGTCGTGCACGCGGAATGAGACGCGCTAGTCAGGGGAGAGCGGGATGAACGAGTTTCTTATGCGCGCGCAGGACGAATATCCGCACGCGCCCGGCACTGAGACCAACTTCAACGAGAGCGTTTATCTCAACGGCTTCGATACCAAAACCGGTGTCGGCGGATGGATGCGGCTCGGTAATCGCGTCAACGAGGGCCATGCCGAGCTTTCGATTTGTCTCTATCTGCCCGACGGTCGGATTGCTTGCAGCTTTCAGCGCCCGTCGATCTCGAGCAACGAGCGGTTCGAAGCGGGAGGGCTCGCCTATTCTGTTATCGATCCGCTGAAGAGCGTAGCCATGCATTTTGCCGGCGAGTTAATCATCGTCGACGATCCGGAGACATTGCGCGATCCGCAGGCGCTATTCGCCAGTGGGCCGCGATCGCCGGGCACGGTGAGTCTGACGCTTGAGGCCGAGTCGCCCATCCATGGCGGTGCGCCGACACACGATAAGGTCGAGACAATGTATGGCCGCGACTTCTCGTTTGGCCACTTCAATCAACATGGTCGAGTGCGCGGCGAGATCCGCATCGGCGATGAAGTCTGGCCGATTGATGGACGTGGTTGGCGAGATCATTCCTGGGGCCCGCGCTACTGGCAGGCGATTTACTATTACCGGCTGTTCCTCGCCAATTTCGCTAACGGCGACGGTATGATGCTCCTAAAGATCACGGGTCGCAGCGGCCACGCGCGGCGCGTTGGCGTCCTGCTGGTTGATGGTCAATACGAGGAAATTACCGACCTCGACGTCATCACCGACTGGACGGAGCGTCGAGACCCCGCGCGCGTACGCCTTGGAGTGCGCACGGCAACGCGAAAAGCAGTCATATCGGCAGAAATTCTGACGCTCGCGCCGTTGCGCAACCGGCGTCGCGTCGAGGGGGAAACGCTGGTCTCCCGCATTGCCGAAGGCTTCACCCGTTTCACCTGGGACAATCAGCAGGGTTACGGCATGACGGAGTATATTGAGCGCATCGAGAACGGTGAACTCGCCGGCTATCCCTTGTGACAACGCGCCGCAATGCTTAGACCTGCGAAGCGCGCGTGCGCGTCTTCTTGATCGCACGCGGAGTCGCCAGCGCTTCGAGCCGGCTCGCGATCAGATCCAACCGCGCCGCTGCGGTTTCAATCGGGTCTCGCGCAATATTCACGAGCCCGCGATAAATGATCTCAGTCACGCCGTCGGCTGTTTCGTCAATATTGAAATCGCCCTCATTGCGCAGGAACGACCAGGTGCGATGCTCGACGGCGCCGTAAATCATATCGCGCACTAGCGACGGCGAGATGTCCGAACGAAATTCACCTGTGGCGATCGCCGCCTTGACGATGTCGACGATGCGATGGGTATAGGCTTGGTTGAGCTGAAACAGGTGAGTGTTGCGATAGTCGGGGTCGGGTCGCAATTCCTGAAATACAAGCCGGCTGAGCGCTGGTTCACGTCGGATTGTCGCGAGATGATGATGCACCATGAAGCGGATGCGGTTCCACGTGCCGCGGACTCCGCCGAGCTGAGCCTGATCGCGGTCAAGCATGTCTTCGTACCAGTGCTCGACCATCTTGACGAGAAGGTCGCGCTTGTTAGCGAAAAACCGATAGATGCTGCCCTCGACCACACCGGCGCGTTCAGCGATGTCCGCGATTAGCGCTTCATTGTAGCCCTTGTCCGTGAACACGGACCGCGCCGCAAGCAAAATATCAGCGACCCGCCGCTCGGGGGGCAAGCGGCTGACCTGCCGCTTCACAACGCCGGAACTTGCTGAGTTTCTTCGAGCCAAACGTGTCGCCATGTCGATAATGTTCCGTCTCGCAACTGCGCGGCCCCCCAACACCAAACACGGGAACCTCGCCTCCTCGATTGCCACCGCAAATCGGCTTTCGGTACTGATTCAAGTTCCGACTGAGCCGATCTCATTTTCTGCCCGCAGGTCTGCATTCGTGCGTCACGCGAGCCCGCGATTGAGCCTAGCAACGATGCAGTGAGATGCAAGCGCCAAGTTCCGATTGACAGGAGGCGTAGTTGCTGAATATCATTCATTTAACGAGACGCGACGCGCGGAGGCGCATCGTGCAGATCACAGGAGGGAGCGCCGAGCGATGCTGAATCGCCTGAACCAGGAGCGAATTGTTCTCCTGATCGCGATCTTTCTCCTCATATTTTTTTCAGTCACGCTCAAGGGCTTTCTTAAGCCTGACAACATTCTGTCGTTAATCCAGAATGTCTCTATTCTTGGTATTCTAGGCCTGGGGATGGCGATCACGGTCGTTGGACGCGGCATCGATCTATCGATGGTTTCGACGATGGCGCTCTCGGTCGCCTGGTTGCTCGACATGCTCAACAAAGGCGTGCCGATGGCGATCGCGTTGCTATGGGCGCTCGGCTTTGCTGTCTTTGTGGGCATCGTCAACGGGTTGTTGATCGCCTATATCGAGGTGCCCGCGATCTTCGCGACGCTCGCCACGGGCATCCTCGTCTACGGCTTTGGCAAGACCTGGCTGGTCGACACCGATGTTGTCTACTTGCCGGTTGGCGACGGCTGGTTCAACGCGATCGGCTCAGGACGGTTTCTCACTGTGCCCACGCCCGTGATCCTGTTCGCAGGGCTCGGCCTGATCGCCTTCCTCTTCCTGCGCTACCTGAAGCCTGGCCGATTTATCTACGCGCTGGGTGATAATCCGATGGCGGCGCGCGTCACCGGTATTCCGGTCCGGCCGATGATCGTCATTCA
The DNA here is from genome assembly GCA_043746145.1 of Hyphomicrobiales bacterium. Lineage (GTDB taxonomy): Bacteria > Pseudomonadota > Alphaproteobacteria > Rhizobiales > Beijerinckiaceae > Roseiarcus. Next base: position 7,946 of record JAYTRP010000640.1, read on the forward strand.
ATATGTGATCACCGCTGTATTTGCTTTGGTCGCGGGGATCGTGACCGCGACGGCGGTGTCGAGCATGAACACGCGCGTGGCGCTCTCGACGCTCGTCTACGACGTGATCCTCGTCGTCGTATTGGGCGGGGTCGGTCTAAGCGGGGGAAAGGGCGGTGTTCGCAACGTAATCGTAGGGACGTTGCTGATTGGAATTCTCCTGAATGGCCTGACGATCATGAACCTCAGCTACACTACCCAGAACATCGTCAAGAGCCTTGTTCTCTTGGCGGCGATCGTGATCGACACGCTTCTCAATCCCCGTGACGAACAAACCGCCCAACACGGGGACATCTGACGCTCCCAGCTTTGGGAACGTATAAGTCAAACAAAAAAGACAATGGAGGAAGACACATGAACAAGAGTGCTATTTCTGTGCTAGCCGCGGCGCTTTCAACGATATTCGCGGCGTCCGCGCTTCATGCGGAGCCGTTTGACGACGGTCAATCGAAGAATTACTACAGTACGCTTAAGGGTAAAAAGGTCGGGTTCGTCCCACTCTCGATGGGGTTCGACCTGACGGAGGGTTGGAACGCCGGTCTGCAAAACCAAGCGAAGGCGCTGGGATATACCGTGTCGGTCCGCGATCCCAATTGGAACACCGAAGCGGCGACGCAGGCGGCGAACGGCTTCATCGCCGACAAGCCCGATGTGCTGATCCTTCATCCGCTCGACATGCAGGCTTATAACCGGATCGTGCCGAAGGCGATGGCGGCGGGGATCAACGTCATCCAGATCAACCTGAAATCGCTGACTAACGGCGACGCGTATGTCGGCGCGGATTGGTACGAGCTGGGAGTCAAAGAAGCCGAGCAACTCGTCAAGGCTTGCGGGACGGGCAGTGGCAAGAATGGCAAGGTTGCGTTGGTTCAGGGCATGCTGGCGACGCCTACAGCGGCGATCGCGGGGCAGGGCGCGGCCGACGTCTTCGCCAAACACCCAGAAATCCAAATTGTCGCGACACAAGCGGCTGATTGGGACGCAACCAAAGCGCATGCGATCACCTCGACCATCCTCAAGCAGAACCCGGATCTCTGCGGCATATTGGGCTTCTGGGATGGTCAGGACGTCGGCACCGCGGCGGCGCTGCGCGAAGCCAACATGCTCGATCAGGTTTTCCTCGTCACCTCCGGCGGCGGCAACAAGGCGGCGGCTTGCGACAATGTCGAGAATGGCAACTTCAAGGCCTATTACAGCTACGATGTACCCGAACAGGCGCGTGATCTGAACGATGCCGTAAAGATCTTGCTCGAGACACATCCTAAGCCCGGCAGTGCGCCCTTCGCCCTCTATACGCCGCTGAAGCTGATCACCAAGGCGAACGTGAATCCGTCCTCCTGCTGGACTCTCGACCAACTAAAAGCGTCGGGCGGCTAAGTGCTTACGCTGGACCGGCGCGGCGAGACTAGGCTTCGCCGCGCTTGTTTCTCTCGACAGGAAGGGAGCCGATGTCGGTTTCGGAAACTTATGTGCGTTGGCGCTATCGGTTGATCCCCGACCACGTCGTTGGTGAGATCCTCGCAAAGC
>JAYTRP010000641.1:0-9509 GCA_043746145.1 Hyphomicrobiales bacterium
GGCGACCACGGCGACGCGCCGGCTCCCTCCGCGCCCATTGCCTTTACGCGAGGACCTGCCGTTGTTCGTCGCTTCGCTCGAAGCGACGGCTGTCGCGGAGCTTTTCCAACGTTGGGGGTTGGCGCATCCCGCGCTCGACGTCTGGCTGCGCGAGGGGGCGTCGCGCAGCGGGGCGCTACGGCGGCTTGCGTTAACACTCTGGTCGCGGGGCGATGCGGACGGGGCGAGCCGCATGCTGACTGCGGCGGCGGCGCTTGCGCCCGACGATGCGGCGATCTGGCTCGATCTCGGCTATGTCTTGCAGGCTGTAGGCGATCGTTTCCACGCGCTGCAAGCCTGCGAGCGCGCGGCGACGCTCGATCCGGGCTCGGCGCGCGCAAGGCTGGCGGTTGGCCTGCTGGCGCGGGAGACGAACGCGAATTCGCGTGCGGAGACGGCGCTTTGCGAAGCGCTCGCGCTTGATCCGGGTCTTTGCGAGGCGGCCTTTGCGCTGGGGTTGCTCTGCTTCGACCAGCGCCGCTACGCCGAAGCGGCGAGCCATTGGCGCCAAGCTCGCGCGGTAGGCTCGACGCAGCCGATGTTGATCGCGGGGCTCGGCCAGTGTCTGTTCTTTCTCGGCGATTTCTCGGGCGCAGCGGAAGCGCTTGGCGCGCATCTCGCGCTTGGCGAAGCGGAACCGGCCATCGTGCGCCGTTGCGCGCTGGCTCATTTTCTCGACGCCGCGATCCGATCGACCCCGGAGGCGGCAAGTTCAGCCTATCAAGGCATCGCTGGAGCGCATGGAGAGCCGCTTCGCGATGTCGCTCGCGCCGCCTTCTCGCTGCTCGGGGGGTACGGCTACGCCGAAACCGCGCTCCGTGTGGCGGACGCTTTTCTCCGCGACGAGCGCGACGATCCCGTGCACCGCTATCATCTCGCCGCGATCTCCGGCGCGGATGTAACGCGCGCGCCGGTGGATTATGTCAGCGCTTATTTCGATCGTTTCGCCGACAAGTTCGAGACCCAACTCGTCGACGTGCTGCAATATAATGTGCCGGAAAAGCTCGACGCGCTAATCCGCACAACCGGCGCTGCTACATCGCGCACGCTCGATCTTGGCTGCGGGACGGGGCTGGCCTCGCCGCGGCTGCGCAGTCGCTCGGAGCGCCTCGTCGGGGTGGACCTGTCGCCGCGCATGCTCGCCAAGGCGCGCGAGCGCGGGCTCTACGACGAACTCGTCGCGGCCGACATGATTGCCTGGCTAGAGGCGACGGACCAGGGTTTCGATCTCATCTTCGCTGCGGATTCGCTGATCTATTTTGGCCCGCTTGAGCCTCTGTTGGCGGCTGCGGCGCGCGCGCTTGCGCCCGGCGGCCTGTTGGCGCTCAGCATCGAGACAACGTCTCGCGCCGCCTGGGAACTGCTGCCCTCGGGACGATTTGCTCATGCCCCGAAGGCATTGTTAGCAACTGCGGCCCCGTGGTTCAACCGCAAGGCGAGCCGCCGCGCTTTCTTGCGCATCGAGGCGCACCGGCGCGTCTACGGCGCCTTGATGGTGCTCGAGCGTCGCGGTTCGTCGTCAGTCAAGCTGTCATCCGCATAGCCGCTTATCCGGATCAGTCCGGCAGCATCTGGCGCTCGCCGCGCGGCAAGTTCTTGTCAATGCAGGCCCAACTCGGCGCCGATTTTGTCCAGATCGTGCCGGCGGGCTTGCCGAGTTCGGGATCGTCGAGTGTGCCCACGCGCACGATGATGTGGTTGGGTCGGGGCTCCGCCTCGCTGAACACCGGCGTGCCGCATTCGGGGCAGAACGTACGATGCATCATCGACCCGGAGGCGGCGGTGCTCGAATAGACCCTCCGCTGGCCGGAGACCGTCAGGGCGTCCTTAGCGAAAACTGCGTTCACCGTGCCACTGCCTGCGCCGATATACTGGCACACCCGGCACCAGCATTGACGCGCGGCGGTTGGCGCTTCCGCCGCGATCTCGTAGCGCAGTTGCTTGCATAGGCATCCGCCTGTGATTGGCATCGGTAAGTCCTCCCTTTGCGGATAGGCTACCTCGCACGGCGCGCGTGCGCCAGTCGGCTTGTCAGGCTTTCCCGGCGCATGGTAGCTCAGGCGGATGATTGAGCGTCACGTTTCCTGCCTCGGCCCCTCGGGGTTCCACCGTCTCGCCTATCGCGAATTCGCGGGTCCGGCCGGTGCGCCGACGCTCGTATGCGCGCATGGCCTCACCCGCAATGGGCGCGATTTCGACGTAATCGCGCAAGCGCTCAGCGCGTATTACCGCGTCGTCTGCCCCGACATGGCAGGCAGGGGAGGGAGCGACAATCTGGCCGACCCCGCGCAATATGCCTATCCCACCTATCTCGCCGATATGGCGACGCTGATTGCTCGGCTCGACGTCGAGAGCATCGATTGGCTTGGAACCTCAATGGGTGGCCTGATCGGCATGATGCTGGCGGCAACGCCGGGCCAGCCGATCCGCAAATTGGTGATCAACGACATCGGCGCCCTGGTCGCCCAGGCGGGGCTTGAGCGGATCGGGAGCTATGTCGGCCTCGATCCGAAATTCGAGACGCTCGATGCGCTCGCCGATGTTATGGCCAATAATTTTGTCGGTTCGGCGATGATCACCCGGGCGCAATTGCTGCAACTCGCCGAGGGGTCTGGCCGGCATTTGCCCGATGGGCGTTACGGCCTCGCCTATGATCCCCGCATCGGTGATGCCTTCAAGGCGGCTCCACTAAGAGACGTCGACCTGTTCCCCGTCTGGGACCGGATCGCCTGCCCGACGCTCGTTCTCCGCGGGTCGGAATCCGACATTCTGCCCCGCTCGGTCGCTGAAGCCATGACCCGGCGAGGGCCAAACGCGAAGCTGGTCGAGTTTGCCGGAGTCGGCCACGCGCCGTGGTTGGTTACGGAGAACCAGATCGCCCCCGTGCGCGAGTTCCTGCTGGGCTGAGCGCCGCTATTTCGTCGCGAGGGCAGGAGGCTCCGCGGCGACCGCCATCGCCCAATAGGCGCCGTAATGCGTGCTCGGGTCTTTGGCGATCGCGATGCCGAAGCGTGTCGCAGACGCAATGCGCAAGTTGGCGTCATGCCCTGGCGAGTGCTTCCAAGCGGCCATGGCCTCGGCAAGCGTGTAATAGCCGGCGCCGATGTTCTCGCCCGCCTCGCCAGAGGATACGCCCGCCGCCGCCAACCTCGAGGGGAACGGACCGGCGACGTCGTGCGACATCTTGTTGGCCGCGACCATCGCATCGGCCTGCCGCTGCGCCACGATAACGAGCCCAGGGTCGAGCCGCACCGGGTTGAGACCGAGCGTGGCGCGGTAGCCGTTCAGCATCGTCGTCGCGGTATCTGGGTCGAGCCGCACCGCCGCTAGGTCGCGCTCGGCATGCGGGTTCAGCGGCGCGGTCTCGGTGAGATCCCCGGAGCAGGCGGCGAGCAGCAGGGCGAGGATTAGCGCGAGCGGGCGGAGCATTAGCCTGATGTAACTCATGCGTTCGTTCTGGCTGTTGGCAGTAAAGGAACCGTCACCCCAGATTCAGCTCCTTGAAGAAATCCTTGCCCTTGTCGTCGATCACGATAAACGCCGGAAAATCTTGAACCTCGATGCGCCAGATCGCCTCCATGCCCAACTCGGGATATTCCAGCACCTCGACCTTTTTGATGCAGTCCTGCGCAAGCCTCGCGGCCGGGCCGCCGATCGAGCCGAGGTAAAAGCCGCCGTGTTTGGCGCAGGCCTCGCGCACTTGCGCGCTGCGATTGCCTTTCGCCAGCATCACCATCGAGCCGCCCGCGGCCTGGAACTGGTCGACGAAGCTGTCCATTCGGCCCGCCGTGGTTGGACCGAACGATCCCGAGGCGTAACCCACAGGCGTCTTGGCGGGGCCGGCGTAATAGACGGGATGGTTCTTGAGATAGTCGGGCATCGGCTCGCCGCGATCGAGCCGTTCGCGGATTTTCGCATGTGCGGAATCGCGCGCGACGATTATTGGACCCGTCAGCGCCAGCCGGGTGCGGATCGGATGCTGGCTTAGCGTGGCGAGGATTTCCGACATGGGCCGCGTCAAGTCGATGTTTACGACAGGGCCGCCGAGACTCGCTTCGTCGACGACGGGCAAGAAGCGCGCAGGATCGCGCTCTAGTTGTTCCAGGAACACGCCCTCGGCTGTGATTTTGGCCAACGCCTGACGGTCAGCCGAGCAGGAGACGCCGAGCCCGATTGGCAACGAAGCGCCGTGCCGCGGCAGGCGGATCACGCGCACGTCGTGGCAGAAATACTTGCCGCCAAATTGCGCGCCGACGCCGAGGTTTTGCGTAATTTTATGCACCTCCTCCTCAAGCGCGAGATCGCGGAATGCGCGGCCGGCGCCATCGCCGGAGGTCGGCAGTTGGTCGAGGTAGCGCGCAGAGGCCAGCTTCACGGTCTTCAGCGTCATTTCCGCGCTCGTCCCGCCGATGACGATTGCGAGGTGGTAGGGCGGGCATGCCGCGGTGCCCAGGGTGAGAATCTTCTCCTTCAGGAACGCGATCATTCGATCGTGCGTCAGGATCGAGGGCGTCGCCTGATAGAGGAAGGTCTTGTTGGCGGAGCCGCCGCCTTTGGCGAGGAACAGAAATTTGTAGGCATCCTCGCCCTCGGCGTAGATATCGATCTGCGCGGGCAGATTGTCGCCGGTGTTCTTCTCCTCGAACATGCTGATCGGCGCGACCTGGCTGTAGCGCAGGTTCTTCTTCTCGTAAGCCGCGCGAATTCCAGCGCCGATCGCCGCCTCGTCGCCGCCGGGCGTCCAGACGCGGCGGCCCTTTTTCGCCACGACGATCGCTGTGCCGGTGTCCTGACACATTGGCAGCACGCCGCCCGCTGCGATATTGGCGTTCTTCAACAGATCGTAGGCGACGAACTTGTCGTTGGAGGTCGCCTCGGGATCGTCAAGGATTTTGGCGAGTTGCGCGAGATGGCCAGGGCGCAGCAGATGGTTGATGTCGACCAGCGCCTGTTCGCTCAGCGCAGTCAGGGCTTCGGGCGCGACGACCAGCACGTCTTCGCCGAATGCGCGCTCCACGCGAATGCCATCGACGCTCAACTTTCGATAGGGCGTCGGGTCCGGACCGAGTTGGAACAGGCCATGCGTATCAGCGCTCATGCAAGGTTCTCAATAAAATCAGACGGTCGCGAGGGCGGCGATTCCCTCCGCGATGCTCAGAGTGCGCTTGGCCATTTGCGCGTGCAATAGCTCGACCATGCGCCCGTTGAGCTGGATGACGCCCTTGCCCAAATTGTCCGGCAGGGCAAAGGCGTCGATGATCGAGCGGGCGTTGTCGATCTCGGCCTCGGTTGGCGCAAATATTTCGTTGCAGATGTCGATTTGGGTTGGATGGATCAGCGTCTTGCCGTCGAGACCGAAGTCGAGCCCCTGCTCACATTCGACACGGAAGCCGTCGAGGTTCTTGATGTCGTTGTAAACGCCGTCGAGGATGTCGCAGCCATGCGCGCGCGCCGCGGCGACGCATGTGACCAGCCAGGGCGAGAAGGCGGGGCGACCGGGCGTCAACCGCGCGCGAGTTTCCTTCGACAAATCGTTCAGGCCCATCACGAGAACCTCGAGACGTGAACTTGGGTCGGCGGCGGTCGCCGCGATCGATCCGGCGCTCAACATCGCCATCGGGGTTTCCATCATCGCCCAGACGCGAGTCTTCTCCGGGGCTCCGTGCATCGCGCGCGCCGCCTGCATGATGGTGCCGGGTCCGTCCACTTTAGGCAGCAGCACCGCGTCTGGCCCCGCCGCGATCGCCGCGGCGAGGTCGTCGTCGCCCCATGGCGTATGAAATCCATTGATTCGGATCACCACTTCGCGCGCGCCAAACCCGCCCTCGCGCACTGTGGAGATAACCGTCTTCCGCGCTTCGAGCTTGGCGTCAGGCGATACGGAATCTTCGAGATCTAGGATGATCGCGTCGGCCGCTAGGGTCCGCGCCTTGACGAGCGCCTTGGCGTTCGAACCGGGCACATAAAGGACGCTGCGGCGCGGCCGAACATTCATGACAATCTCCTGACGACAGGACAGCATAATTTGTGCGTCGCAATATCGCTAGGGGGCTCCGCAAAAACAGATGGCGATCTAAACGCAATTGAAGTGAGAAAATCGGTCGAAACGCGCGATTTCGCGCATTTGCGGCAAACGGCCCGGGATTTACGCCCGACCACGCGCGGACTTTTCTGGCCTGACCCAGGCGTCGACGAAATTGACGAGTTCACGTCGCCGGCGTGCAGGGTCCAGAACCTCGCCGTCTAGGCCAAGTTCGTCAGCAATCGTCGGGGGCGACGGCGTGTCGTCTAGCGCACGCAAATCTGCTGCAAAAGCGAGCCCTGCGGCCGCGTCAAGCACAATCCCCTCGTGCGCCAACGCTTCGGTCCGACGCGCGATAATCGCGGCGACCTCGGCGAAGCTGTATTCGGGATGATATTGTACCCCCCAGAATTTCCCGCCCTCGTGGACAATCTCTGCCGCCTGCACCGGCGCCATCGCGTTGGCGGCAAGAATTGCGGCGCCCGGCGGCGCCGTGACGATGTCCAAATGGCTGCATAGCGCCTGATAGGCGGGCGGGCGTCCGCGCAGCAGCGGGTGGTCTCGCCCGGCTTCGGTTGGCCTTATATCGCGCGCCACCCCAATCTCACGACCACGAGGATTGCGCAGCACCTCGCCGCCCGCAGCGGCGGCCGCGATCTGCAAGCCCCAGCACGAGCCAAAGAACGGCGTGCGGGCGGCGAACACCGCTTGGGCAAGGTCGACTTGGCGATCGATCGCGGGCCCGCCATCGTAGAGGTTGAGCGCCGACCCGGTGATGAACACGGCGTCGAAATCGGCCAGGCCCGCGCTATCGGGAAGGCCGGCTCCGGTGTCGGCGGGGAAACAGATGTCGGCACTCGCGTCGGGGGCGAGTTGGGCGAGTACCGAGGCATAGGCCTCGCTAGCGGTGCAGCCAAAGCCGAGGCGGTAAGCCTCGCGGTCGGCAGCGACATTGCCCTCGACGATGAGAAAACGCAGACCCATGAGCGCTCTTGCGGTTTGGTGGCGGCTTACCTCGCGAGGCGCTTTCCGGCAATGGCGGGGTCGCACGCGACACCGTTGCGGAGATTGGGGCAGTAATCACTTCAAGCGCTGCGGATACCTTACTGATGGGCGCCTATCGCAATGCACGCGTAGCCGCAAACCGCCATTGTCAAATCGGATTCGAATACAGACGCTGCGTCGCGTGACGGACGCTAACTATGACAAGCGCGTCGCCGGTCGCTTTGTAGAAAATCGGATAAGGGTAAGGAAACGCCACGATGCGACGGATGCCTCTTTTGCTCCTCAGCGGCGCGGCGACTGGGTGGCGCGATATCAGATTTAGTCTGGTCGATGACGCGGCCGAGCGGGGAGCGGGCGCCTCGACGAACCCGCTGCAATAGGCGAGACTGCCTGCTCGCGAATCGCTCTATGGGCGTCGAGGGATCATGCGAGGAATGCTGTCCTACGAGCGACTGAAGAGCGCGGTCGCGTCTGGCGAGATTGATACAGTCGTTGTCGCCTTTACCGATATGGCTGGCCAGCTCGTCGGCAAGCGGTTTCACGCCGAGCATTTCATCGAATCCGCGCACGAAGAGACGCACGCCTGCGATTATCTACTGGCTAACGACATCGAGATGGAGCCGGTGCCGGGCTACGCCGCCGCGAGCTGGGAGCGGGGCTACGGCGATTTCTCGCTGAAGCCCGATATGTCGACGTTGCGACGCACGCCCTGGCTGCCCGGCAGCGCGCTCGTGATTGCCGACGTGGTCGACCACCACGGCCATGACGTTGCGCACAACCCGCGTGCGATGCTGAAAGCGCAAATTGCGCGGCTCACCAAGCGTGGGCTGAAACCCTACTTCGCCTCCGAACTGGAGTTTTATCTCTTCGACGAAAGCTACGAGGCATTGCACGCCAAGGCATATCGCGAGCCGAAGACGGCGGGTTATTACATCCAGGATTATCACGTCTTCCAGACAACCAAGGAAGAGCCCGTAATGCGGGCGATCCGCAACGGCCTGCATGGAGCGGGCGTGCCGATTGAATGCTCCAAGGGCGAATGGGGACCGGGGCAGGAAGAGATCAACGTGCGCTATGCCGAGGCGCTCGAAATGGCGGACCGTCACGCGATCATTAAGAACGGCGCCAAGGAGATCGCGCATCTCGCGGGCAAGGCGGTCACGTTCCTGGCGAAATGGCGTGGCGACCTCGCCGGCTCGTCGAGCCACATCCATGCTTCGCTATGGGATCTCGCTGGACGCACGCCGATGTTCGCCGACCCCGCCGACCCCGAAGGCATGTCGCCGCTGATGCGGCGCTGGCTCGCCGGCCAACTCGCGCACGCCCGCGAAATCACCTATTTTCTCGCCCCCTTCATAAATTCCTACAAACGCTTCCAGGCGAGCACGTTTGCGCCCACCAAAGCCATCTGGAGCCATGACAACCGCACTGCAGGGTTTCGCGTATGCGGCGCCGGCGGTCGCGCGGTCCGCGTCGAATGTCGCATCGGCGGCGCCGATCTCAACCCCTATCTCGCCTTTGCAGCGCTGATCGCCGCAGGGCTTTCCGGCATCGAGCGGGAGCTTGAACTCGAACCGTCCTTCGTCGGCGACGCCTATCGCGGCGAGGCGCTGCGCGAAATCCCCAAGACGTTGCGCGAGGCGACAACGACGCTGCAGGAATCCACGATGCTGCGCGCTGCGTTTGGCGACGCCGTGGTTGACCATTACGTTCATGCGGCAAAATGGGAGCAGGGCGAATACGACCGGCGCGTTACGGATTGGGAGCTCAAGCGCGGCTTCGAGCGCGCGTGAGACAACAAGTCCTGCAGAGACCTTCGTCCGGCGCTACGCGCCCTTTTCTCGCGAGGCTGACATGAATCTCACCGGCAATTGGAACTACCCCACCTCCGTCCGCTTTGGGCCCGGCCGAATCCGCGAGTTGCCTGAACTGGTCGCCGCCTGCGGTATGAAGCGGCCGCTGTTGGTGACCGATCCCGGGTTGTCCGGCGCCAAAATGGTCGCGGACGCGCTGGCGGCCTGTCGCGCCGCGGGCCTCGGCGTCGAGATGTTCGACCGCGTGCAGCCAAACCCGGTCTCGCGCAACGTCGAGGACGGTCTGTCGATCTATCGCGCAGCGGGCCATGACGGCGTGATCGCGTTTGGCGGCGGCTCGGCGCTCGACGTTGGCAAGGTTATCGCCTTCATGGCCGGGCAGACGCGCCCGATTTGGGACTTTGAGGATGTCGGCGACTGGTGGACCCGCGCCAACCCCGCTGGGATCGCGCCAATCGTCGCGGTTCCCACCACTTCCGGCACGGGTTCCGAGGTTGGGCGTGCGGGCGTAATCACTGACGAGACGACGCACACCAAGAAGATCATTTTCCACCCCAAGATGATGCCGGCCTACGCGTTGCTCGACCCGGAACTGACGCTCGGCCTTCCCGCACGGCTCACGGCGGGCG
>JAYTRP010000642.1:0-3059 GCA_043746145.1 Hyphomicrobiales bacterium
GCTGGGCATGGAACCGGCTCGTCGAGCAGCCGTGGCGAATCATGTCCATCGGCTTGAGAGAATGGGACTATGCGTTCTAATCAGTGAGGATTGGTATAAGATCCGAGTTTGACACGAAACGGGATGAGTCGCTCGCATTTAACCTGGGTTAACGTTGTGCTTTAAGCAAGGCGCTTGCGTCGATGACAAGCGTCGACGCCCCTCAATGCAGGCTGAGAACGTAAGCGATAATATCGTCTCGCTGGTCAGCGGTGAACGTAAGCATTGGCATTCCCTGGTGCGGCGTGGTGAGGGCGACCAACATAGCCGTGCTCGTCATCCCCGGAGTGCTTGCAAGCTCTGAAAACCGCGGTGCCTGTGAATTTGGCGAGCGAATTTGTTCGGCGACCGTGGCGTGACACGGCGAACAAACCCGCTGCGCCAAAACGAGGCCTTCTTTTGGATTGCCGACCGCTTGCGCGTAAGCAAGGTCAACTACGCCATTGAGCACCAGAAAAATTGTAAGGTAAAACACGCGCTTTGTCATAGACTGGTTCCCTTATCGGTCAGCGTAGTTCGAAGGCCTCGTTGAACGCGAGAGCCCGCAATGCCGGCAAACCCTCAGGATTGACCATCAGAACAGCTTATTGCGTCGGCTAACCCAACGAGGCCGAGCGGAACTGGCTCCCGCCAACTCGCAGCAGCCCCTTCAGCGCAAGGGAGCCTCGTCTTTCGGCCGGGTCGCGTGAAGCTCCAGCCACATGGCGTTGAGAATGGAAAAGGCGACGGCGAAGCCGACGCCGAGACTCCAGGTGAAATACCACATCTGTCCGATCTCCCGCTAATAGGTCGACACCGAATTCTCGGCGATATAGTCGGCCGTCACCCGCCCGCGCAGCACGCGGTAAACCCATGCGGTGTAAAGTAGAACGATGGGCAGGAGGATCAGCGTGACCACCAGCATGATCATCAGGGTGAGACGGCTCGACGACGCGTCCCACACCGTGAGGCTCGCGTTGGGATCCAGCGAAGAGGGCAGCATAAAGGGAAATGCACTGATGCCTGCCGTCGAGATCACGCCGGCGATGCTGAGCCCGCTGGCCACCAACGCAAGCCCGCTTCGTTGGCGATCAAGCAAAGCGAAGGCTCCGCCCGCGCCGACGAAAGCCAGAATCGGCGCCAGCAGCGTCACCGGTTGCTGGCCGTAATTGGCCATCCACGCGCCGACGCCGCGCACAGCGTGTTTCATCATTGGATTTGACGGGCCTTCATGCGCCGCAGGGCCGGTGATCGAATATCCATCGATCCCCAACGCAACCCAGATACCCGCAATCGCAAACAGTCCCATCATCGCCAACGCGGCCCGGCGAGCGAAGATTGTGGCTCGGTCGGAGACGGGCGGCGACGCCTTGAGCGCGAGATAAACGCCGCCGTGCATCGTCAGCATGGCGACGCTCACCAGGCCGCAGAGCAGCGCGAACGGGTTGAGAAGCCCAAAGAGGTCGCCTTCATAGGTCATTCGGAGGGTTTTGTCGAAACGAAAGGGCACGCCTTCCAGCACGTTGCCGAAGGCGACGCCGAAGACGAGCGCCGGCACGAGCCCGCTGACAAACAAGGCCCAATCCCAAATCGATCTCCATGTCGGATTGGCGATCTTGGAGCGAAACTTGAAGCTGACGGGTCGCAAGATGAGCGCACACAGGACTAGAAACATTGCGAAATAGAAGCCGGAGAAGGCGACCGCATAGAGTGTCGGCCATGCGGCGAAGATCGCCCCGGCGCCGAGGATGAGCCAGACTTGATTGCCTTCCCAAACCGGACCGACGGTATTGATGGCGACACGTCGTTCGGAATCGTTGGTGGCGACGAAGGGCAGCAGCATCGCCACCCCTAAGTCAAATCCATCCATAATCGCAAACCCGATCAACAACACGCCCAACAGCGCCCACCATATGAATCGTAGAACTTCATAGTTGAGCATGTTGCAACCCTGGCAAAAGGACTATTCAGCGGCGAGTGGCGTAGCTGTCCCAAGAAAGTCTGGCGACAAGGGATGGGCCGAGCCTTCGACCGGACCCAGGCGGATCGCTTTGGCCATCAGATAGAGATCAACCACCAGCAACGTCGAATAGAACACAATGAACCCAATCAGCGTCGTCATCACATTGCCCGCCGACAGACTGGACACAGCCAGGAAAGTAGGAAGCACCCCTTCGATGACCCAGGGTTGACGACCAACTTCGGCGACATACCAGCCGAGTTCGCCAGCAATCCACGGTAGCGGCAGCGCCCACAGCGCCGCATGCAGGAAGAGCCGAGAGGATTGCAGCCGACGCTTTGAGGCGAGATAAAAGGCGACGCCAAACAGCGCGATGAAGCCAAAGCCGAGCGCGACCATGGCGCGGAAGCTCCAGAACAGAGGCGAAACGGCCGGAACGGTGCTCCAGGCAGCCCGATCAATTTCTGCATCGGAGGCGTTAAGAACGTCGGACCGGCTTTTCTTCAGGAGGAGCGCGTAGCCAAGATCGTCCGCATGCGCGGACAGTTGCGCTTTCTCGTCGGCGTTGAAGGGGTCGGTGTGAAGCTTCTGCAAGGCGTCATAGGCGAGGAGTCCAGACCGGATGCGATCCTTGGCATGTGTGACGAGCTCGTTGATGCCCGCCACCTCGCCGCTGATGGATCGCGTGGCGATCAAGCCGAGCATCCACGGAACAGCCAGCTTATTGTCCGTCGTGTGGGCTTCCTGATTGGGAAGCCCAAAGATCGTGAAGGGCGCCGGCGCCGGTTCCGTATCCCACATCGCCTCTATAGCGGCGATTTTCATTTTCTGATTTTCACCCGCAGTATAGCCGCTCTCATCCCCGAGCACGACCACCGAAAGCGCCGCCGCGAGGCCGAAGCTGGCCGCGACCGTCATCGAGCGTTTGGCGATTTCAACGTGAAGCCCGCGCAGCAAATAATAGGCGCTGATCGACAGCACGAATATCGCGACTGTGACATAGCCTGCGCTGACCGTGTGTACGAACTTGGCCTGAGCGACCGGATTGAAGATCACCGCCGCAAAGTCGGTGACTTCCATG
>JAYTRP010000643.1:0-3058 GCA_043746145.1 Hyphomicrobiales bacterium
TCCGGGTAGACGAGCGACTTTAAGAGGATCATCGGCGCCTGGGGCGACGACCAGACAAAGGCGTGTCCGGGCGCGATCATACCTGCGTTGCCCCAGCTCGTGCCGGCGGCAGTGAGCCCGTTGCGTTCAAGCACGACGACGTCATGTCCGTCCTGCTGCAATTGATAGGCGGTCGTCACGCCGACAACGCCGCCGCCCATGACTACGATCCGCATGGCGTCTCCCGTTTCGGGCGCGACTGTCGGACCTTGCTAATGAAATGACAAGATCGGCCATGAGCGGTATCTCGTCGCGGAGGCAGCGAGGCAAAAGCGCATGGCGAGAAAAGTTGCACTCGTTACGGGCTCGGGTAAGCGGATCGGCGCGGATATCGCGCGCCGTCTCGCGCGGGAAGGTTATTCGCTGGCGCTTTTTGCAAGCGCGTCGATCGACGGCGCGCGGGCGCTTGGCAAGTCGATCGTGGCGCAGGGCGGGGAGGCCGTCGCTTTCCTGGCCGATCTCGCCGACCCGGAAGCCGCCGCGCGAACGTTGCACGCCGCGGCGGCGGCGATGGGGCCGATCGATCTGCTCGTCAACAACGCCGCCTGCTTCGAAGACGACTCGATTGACCGCCTGGATTTGAGCATCTGGCGGCGGCAATTCGCGATCGATCTCGAAGCGCCGATCTTTCTCGCTGGTGCGTTTGCGGAGGCGCTGCCCGCCGACCGCGAGGGGGCGATCGTCAACATCATCGACCAGCGCGTGCTCAAGCTTACGCCGGAGTATCTGTCCTACACGCTGGCGAAATCCGCGCTGTGGACCGCGACGCGCACTCTGGCGCAGGCGCTCGCTCCGCGCATCCGGGTCAACGCGGTCGGGCCTGGGCCCACCTATCCCAGCGAGCGCGAAGGCGAGGCCGGGCTTTCCCGGGAAGCGCGAGGGACGCTGCTCGGACGCGCAATCGCGGGGGAAGAAATTGCGGAGGCGGTGGCTTACCTCGCGGCGGCTCGCAACGTAACGGGACAGATCGTCTGCGTGGATGCAGGCCAGCATCTGGGATGGCGGACGCCGGATATCGTGAGCTGAGCTAGCGTGCTGTACGCAAAGATTGAGAATGTGCGATTCAGGCGGCGCCTGGCTGAGAGACGCCGGGCACTACGCTTTCCCTTAGTCAGCTATCGCGAAGGCGAACGACATGGAGCCTTTTGGCGCTGCGGCGGCGTGGCTTGCTAGCGCGATCGCCTGGGTTAAATTCAGCACGTCGCCGCCAGGAACCGCCTGCGAGTAGAAGAACCCCTGCACCTCCGTGCACCCTTGGGCGATAATGCACGCCAATTGCGCCGCGGTCTCGACGCCCTCAGCCGTGATTGACATCCCAAAGCTACGACCAAGACCCGTAATCGCGCCAACGATCGTCTGACTTCGGGCGTCTTCGGGCAGATTGGCGACAAACGACCGATCGATCTTGATCTTGTCGAACGGAATCGAGCGCAAATAGCTCAAGGAGGAAAATCCGGTCCCAAAGTCGTCCAGAGCGATGCGGGCGCCCAGACCGCGCAATTTAGTCAGAACGTCAAGAGTGTGGTCGCTATTATCGAGCAACACTGTTTCGGTGATCTCAAGTTCCAGCCGGCACGCAGCCATTCCTGCGTCAACCAGGGCGCTGAGCACAATTTCAACCAACTTGGCGTTCTGGAACTGAACCGCCGACAAATTGACCGCAACCCTTATGTTGCTTGGCCATTCCGAGGCGTCGGCGCACGCTTGACGCAGCACCCATTCGCCAAGTTGTATAATCAGACCCGTACTTTCAGCGAGCGGGATGAATTCAACGGGCGAAATGAAGCCGCGCTCCGCATGCTTCCATCGAAGCAGCGCTTCATAAGCCGTGACGCATCCAGTCGTCGTCGAAACGATGGGCTGATAGTACAGTTGGAATTCATTGTTGGCGAGCGCGGCGCGCATGTCCGCCTCGAGCCTGAGCGTTGCTTGCGCCGCAGTCTCCATAGCGCGATCGAATTGGCGATAGTTGCCTGTCCCATGCGACTTCGCGTTGTACATAGCGATATCAGCGCCTCGGATCAGCGACGCGACGTTCTGCTTCTCGTTGTCGGCGAGCGCAATTCCGATGCTTGCGTTCACCACTAGGGTAAGCGCCCCGATGCAGCACGGCTCACTGATGATTGCGAGCAGCTGCTCGCACAGCGCTATTACGGCCTCTGGTTGCGCACCCGAGGTCTGCGATGAAGTCTGCAACACGGCAAACTCATCACCGCCAATTCGGGCGACGCAAACTGATTGGTCCAGTCGCGCGAGCATTCGCTGCCCGATTTGCTTAAGCAGCGCGTCGCCTACGGAATGGCCGTGCCCGTCGTTGATGCGCTTGAACCCGTCGAGATCGATAAACAGGATCGCGAGGGGCGCGCATTCGCTGTGCGCTTTGGCCAACGCGCGTTCCAACTCTTCGTAGAACAGCAAACGATTGGCCAATCCGGTCAAAGCGTCATGATGCGCGAGGTACCGGGTTTCCGCCTCGGAGCGTTTTCGGTTGGCGACCTCGACCCTTAGTTGGTCGTTGGATTGCTTCAGGGCCGCATTGGTGAGCGCAACGGCTTCGATCGCGCGCTTTCGTTCGACTTGAGCGCTTACCCGCGCGAGCGCAATCGCAAAATCGACCGGCTTTGTGACATAGTCGTTCGCGCCCGATTCCAGCGCTTTGACGATGTCGGACGTCTCCGTTCGCGCGGTGACCATGATAACCGGCAGCGATTCTGGCGAATGTGTAGACCTGATGCGGCTGAGAACCTCGAAACCGCTGAGATCCGGCATCATGATGTCGAGAAGCACGGCGTCAAAAGTTTCCGACGCGATCAATTCCAGCGCGCGAACCCCGCCCTCGGCTTCCATGATCTCGAAGTTTCGCTTCTGAAACCGACGAGAAAGAACTGTCCTGTTTTCGGCGACATCGTCCACCACCAGGAGACGTCGAACGGTCCTTCCTAAAGGCGTTGGAGATTATCGAACGAATCCGGTGAGGAATGGGCGCTGACGCCAGGGGATAGCCTTGTCGTCTAGGAGG
>JAYTRP010000644.1:0-9482 GCA_043746145.1 Hyphomicrobiales bacterium
CTCGCCCGTGCGAGTTTTTCGCTTCGCCTCGACGTGACGTGCCATGAAATCGTCGGCGACTTCGGAGAACGTCCTCACTTCTCTGCGCTTCTTCTTCTCAGCAATAGGGTCGTGCCCGGTCTCGACGGAGCCCAACTCCTTCTTCGCAAGCGATCTTGCTTGGTCTGGGGTCAAGCGCCCGTGCTCTCCTAGCGTCAATCGCCGAGATCTCCCGTCCTTGCGGTATTGAACAACGTACACCTTCGTACCGGGCACCTTTTTGCCGCTCGAGTCTTTGCGTGGTGGAAAGGCGCCAACGCCGAAACCCGAAAGGCGGTCGTCCCAAAGGAAAACGCGATCCTTTCCCGGCGGGCATGTCAGCGCCTCGACTGCGCGTTTTGTGATTTTGCCGGCGCTCATGGTGTCCCTTTTCCGGTAAGCGTCCGGTAAGCGACCGGAAAGCAATGTGATCATGCTCCACGCAACGCCGGTAAACAAGGGACAAGTGGAAATATAAGCAATTAAAAGGACTAAAGGGAAATTCGAGCATTCATACGGGACCCGCGAAAGGCGTCCGTCTCATTCGTAATGAGGGGGTCGGAGGTTCGAATCCCTCAAGCGGCACCATCAAACTCTACAGCTTAGTCCTTAAAAGGTTTACCCTTGTAACTGCTAAGCCGAGTTGAAGTCCGGAATGTCACATCCTTGCTGGATTTTTTTAGGCCGTACGATTTTTCGAGACAGGGCGTTTGAATTCTGACTCCTTGGTGGGATGAGTCTTCCTCCCGAAATCGTGGAGTCGATCAACGCGCTGAGGCGTGAGATCGAAGCGCTTCGGGCCGAGAACGCCAAGTTGCGTCGCCGTTTGGAACTTGAAAGCTCCAATAGCTCGAAGCCGCCCTTGAGCGACGGTCTGAAAAAGAAGCTTCGCAGCTTGCGCAGCCTGCGCACGCCTACGGGCAAGCGGAGCGGGGGCCAAAAGGGTATGGCGTCGATACGCTGCGCCAAGTCGCCGAGCCCGACATGATTGTGGCGCATACGGCCCAGAGATGCGCGCATTGTCTGGCGCAGTTTCTGCCCGCTTCCATGATCGGCGAGAAGAAACGACAGGTTTTGATATTCCCGAGAAGCCGCTGACGGTGAGCGAGCACCGCGCGGCGATCTATGGCTGCGCGGCTTTTGGCCAACGCACGCGCGCAGACTTTCCCGAGGGTGTTAATTCGCCGGCTCAGTATGGCGAACGCCTGAAGGCGGCGGCTATTTATCTCAACGCCCAGCAGCTCGTGCCCGAAGAACGAACCGCCCAAATCTTTCAAGACCTGTTTGGCGCAACGGCGGCCTACTGCGCCAGCGTGGCGAGTTGGGTTCGCCGCAAAGCCCAAGTGTTGGAGCCGGTCTATCGCGCCATTGGCAAACGCGTCAAAGCGGCGCGCTTGCGCTGCCTCGACGAAACTGGCCTACGCATCGCTGGAGCGACCCGTTGGCTACACACAGCCTCGACGCCGACCCCTATGTTCTATCGCGCCGACGAGCCCCCGTTCGGCGATGCCCGAGCAACGCCCATCTGTTGCGCGAACTTCAGGCCGTTAGCGAATTCAATCACGAGCCCTGAGCCGAGGCGCTGCGCGCGATGCTTCTGGATGCTAACCAAGTCGTGCGAGAGGCCAAACAGCAGAGGGCCTCGGCGCTTGCGCCCGAAACGATCAAGGCTTTCGAAGACCGCTATTGGGCGGCCGTTTGGGAAGGCCTTGCTCTTCACAGAAGCCTGCCGGCGTTCGATTCCTCGACCAACCGGAAAAGCGCAAAAAGCAGCGGCCCGCCCACAACCTTCTCATCCGGTTCAAGACCTTCGAAGAAGCGACCCTTAGGTTTCTCGCCAACTTCGAAGTTCCCTTCACAAACAACCTCGCCGAGCAGGACTTGCGGATGATGCGAGCAGGACTTGCGGATGATGCGAGCAGGGCTTGCGGATGATGAAGGTGAAAGCCAAAATCTCAGGCGGCTTTCGAACCTCACAGGGAGCCGCAGACTTCGCACGTCTGCGATCTGTGATCTCTTCCGCTCGAAAGCAGGGCCTCAACATCCTCGAAGCTCTTACCTTGACGCCCGAACGACTCGCCGTCGCCTGGACGCTCTACGCCACGCGCCTGCATCGTCCTTCCTCACGGCCCAACGTGTGCCCCAAAAGTCCAGACCGCGCCGCTGACAAGCTTGGCAGTTACCCGCCGGTCTAAATATTGCTGTGAGACTTTGATTTTGTTGGCTCCCCGAGCAGGACTCGAACCTGCGACAATTCGATTAACAGTCGAATGCTCTACCAGCTGAGCTATCGGGGATCATGCCGGTCGGCGGCGCGCGATATAACAGAAAATCGGCCAATGGGAAGCGGCAAATTCATTAGCCGTCTCGCTGGACCCTTGCCGTGACCGCAACGTGGCGCCACCCTTGGGCTATGATCGACCTTGCGCGCCGCCCTGAGCTGCTGACCCCCGCCGAGATGGGCGCGGCGGATCGGTTCGCGATTGGATCGGGAATTCCTGGGCTGACTTTGATGGAGCGGGCTGGCCTTGCTGTCGCTCGCGAGGCGGCGAAGATGGTCCGTGCGCGGGGTCTGGTGCGCATACTCTGCGGTCCCGGCGGCAATGGCGGCGACGGGTTTGTCGCCGCGCGTCATCTTGCCGCCTGGGGCTATCGCGTCGAGGTGTTTCTGCTCGGCGACCGTGCGGGCATGCGCGGCGATCCCGCGGCGATGGCGAATTGCTGGCTCGGCAAGGTCGCCGCGGCGGAAGATTTTGGCGCCGAGGGGGCAGATCTTGTGATCGACGCGCTTTATGGCGCGGGACTTACGCGCAACGTGGAAGGGCTCGCGCGAAAATGCGTCGAGGCGATCAACGTTTTCGCGCAATCGGGCGGGCTCGTGCTCAGCGTTGATGTTCCTTCCGGATTAGACGGTGAAACAGGCGCGCCGCGAGGCGTCGCTGTGAACGCGAACGTGAGCGTAACCTTCTTTCGCCTCAAGCCAGGCCATCTTTTGAGCTCCGGCGGAGGCCGGCCCGGCAGGCTGGCGCTCGCTGACATCGGCATCCCCGAAGCCGCACTTGCCGCGATCGGGCCGCTTGCCTTCGCCAACCAGCCCTCGGTGTGGCTCCAGGCCCTGCCTCGCCTCGACGCGCACTCGCACAAATACACCCGCGGCGCTGCGCTAGTGTTGTCAGGCGATGCGCATCGCACCGGCGCAGCGAGGATGGCGGCGCGTGCGGCGCTCCGAGCGGGAGCTGGCCTCGTCACGATTGCGAGTCCGCTCGACGCAGTGGCAGTCAATGCAGCCCATTTGACCGCCGTGATGATCGCGCCTTTCGAAGGCCTGAGAGGGTTTGAGGACCTGCTGTCCGATTCGCGTCGCAATGCGATTTTGATCGGGCCGGGAGCGGGAATCGGCCCTCGCACGTGCGAACTGGTGAAGGCCACTCTGAGCGGCTCGTGCGAAAAACCGCGCGCCTTAGTGCTCGACGCCGACGCACTGACGAGTTTCGCGGGCGACGCTAACGCTTTAGCCGCACTGATCGCCGGTCAGCGCAGGGCGACCGTGATCACGCCGCACGAGGGCGAATTCGCAAAGCTGTTTCAGGGCCGCCCGGACGTGCTGGTCGCACCCAGCAAGCTTGCTCGAGCGCGCAAAGCCGCATCGGCGTTGGGCGCGGTTGTGATTCTCAAGGGCGCCGACACGGTGGTCGCTGCTCCTGACGGACGGGCGACAATCGGATGCGATCTGCCGCCGACGCTTGGTACGGCGGGCTCTGGCGATACGTTGGCGGGATTCGTCTGCGGCCTGCTGGCGCAAGGCATGCCGGCCTTCGAGGCCGCCTCAGCCGCGGTCTGGCTGCATGGCGCTTGCGCCCGGCGCCTCGGGCCGGGATTGATCGCGGAGGACTTGGCGGAGGCGCTGCCGGGCGTCTTGTCAGCGTTACTTCAGGTCACCTGAAACCAGCCGGCCAGCCCCTCGTTGCGACGCTCCGGGCTGACCGATTCGATTGGCCATTTGCCGGGATTGTCGGCGACGAAGGCTGCGCGGATCGTCTTGCCCGGCGGGACCACCAGGATGTCGCGCCAATAGGGTTCCCAGCCATCGTCCAGCGCATGCAGCAGGCGGGCGACATGGCCGTTGAGGCGCATGATCTGAGGAAAAGCAGTCTTGTTAACAAGGCCGAGCGTTACCGGCGTTCCCCTGGCGACTTGAAAGATCGGTTTTGGCGCCCAGTCGACGAAGGTCGCCCCCTTGATCGCGAAAGGCGCATCGCCGCCGCCCGTTAGCGCCAGATCAACTCGCTTTGCGCGTTCCAGCGCAATTTCCGGGGGCAGTTTTGGATTAGCGGGCAAGCCTGCAAGCGGTGAGCGCGCCGGGACCGGCTCGCCCGAGCACTCCACGACGATCAGCGGCCGGTCCGCTTCGTCGCGGAGCAGGAAGCGAATCGCCCCCCCGGCCTCGCGGGGCAAGTCGAACATCAGCTCGAATCGCGCGCCTGGAGCCATCGGCACGACATCGTGCAAAGGCGAGAACGCGTCGCTGGGTTGGCCGTCGACCGCGACAATAAGCATTCTGCCGCCGGCGACTGCCATCGTCATTGTTCGCGCCGCGGCGGAATTCGCGAGGCGAAGCCGCACGCGCCCACCCGGCGGCCCGGAGAGTTTCAACGGCAGGGCGTTCGCATTGGCCGTCACCGTCGCCCCGATTCGTCCAGCGCGCCGCGCGAGCTTCGAATCGTCGAAACCCGTGATATCGCCCTGTGGATCGAGGCTCCAATCGGCGAGGATGACGATTGCTTCGAGATCGATGGCGGGCGGGGCGGCTTCGTCTACAATGATCGGACCGTACAGGCCGTTGGAGAACTGTCTAGCTGTGTCCCGCCCAGCGTGCGGCAAATAGATGTTGAAGCCGGAATCAGGCGGGACGAGCCGTATTTCGTCGGTCTTACCGGGCGCGATCGCTGCTTGCGTCAAACCGGCGAAGCCCATGCTGGAATTGGCGGCGCGAAGGCCGGGAAAGCTGAGGCAAGTTGGTGCGTCGAGCGCGTTGGTGAACCGTATTGGGATCTGCGCACCAAACTTCGCGCGCAGCAGAGGGCCGGGCGAAGCGCCGTTGAAACCCATGGCGGGCGTTGGCGCGCTGGCCCCGAGCGCAATAGAGACGGCCGCGGCCTCCAGCGTAATAACGCCTTTGGCTCCCGCTGGAAGAGGCGAGGGCGCGCCCCGTGCCTCGCTCCATAAAGCCGCCGAAACGCCGCCAGCGAGAAAGACCCGACGATTCAGCCGCATGCGCGATCCTGTCTCGTTTTGGCGCCAGTGCTTCGGCGCCGCGCTTGCTCTGCGAGGGCCAGGACTCGCGGCGTTCCAGTTTGGCGCGGGCTGTGCTTTGGAGCCGTTTCGATGGGCAAATTCCTGTCCCTTTTGGGCCTAGTGGCTGTGTTCTTTGCCTTTGTCATGGCTGAGACCAAGCCCGTCATAACCCATGATCCCGACCACGCAACCGCGGCCGTGTTGGCGAGCGGCGTGTTTACGATCGCTCTTGCGGCGATCCTGCGTGAGTGATGCACGCTTTTTCGCTGGCGTGCGGGCGGCAAGCTGTCTATAGACCCGCGTTCATGCGTAAACGCCTTCGAGGTAACGAGAAGCGCGAGTTCGCGGGCGTGGCGGAATTGGTAGACGCGCTGGATTTAGGTTCCAGTGACCTAAAATCGTGGGGGTTCGAGTCCCTCCGCCCGCACCACCGCGCCGCGGGCGGAGGCTTCGGCCGCCGTGGGCGGCGCTAAGCAATTTTGGCCGTGCTGTTCCCCGTGCGGCTGTGGACGGAACGAACAGGCGGTTTATTATGCAGGTGACGGAAACCCTGAGCCAAGGGCTGAGGCGGGAATACAATGTCGTTATCCCCGCGAGCGATCTCGCCTCGAAGCTCGATAGCCAACTGGCGGACCTGAAAAACAAGGTCCGAATCAACGGCTTCCGTCCCGGCAAGGTGCCGGTTGCGCACCTCAAGCGCGTTTACGGTCGCTCGGTCATGGCCGACGTCGTGCAGAATTCAATCGATGCCGCCAACAAGCAGATTATCGACGAGATCGGCCTTCGCCTCGCTATGCAGCCAAAGGTGGAATTGCCGACCGAGCAGGCGACGATCGAGGCCGCTTTGGACGCGCGCGGCGATCTCGCCTTTAAGGTGGCTATTGAGGTGCTGCCGCAATTTGAAATTGGTGAGCTCAATGACATTTCGCTCGAGCGTCTCGTAGCCGAAGTCGAGGAGCAGGAAGTCGAAAACGGCGTCGAACGCCTAGCCGACAGCCGGCGTAACTATGTCGTTCGCGGCGAGGGCGAGGGGGCTGAGACAGGCGACAAGCTGACAGTTGATTTCGTCGGTAAGATCGACGGCGAAACCTTTGAAGGCGGAACGGGAGAGGCGATCGAGGTTACCATCGGCTCGCGAACCTTTATTCCTGGTTTCGAGGAGGCGCTGATCGGCGTCGCCACCGGCGAACGTCGGGACGTAAAAGCTACGTTTCCCGAGAATTACGCAGCTCGAGCGCTCGCTGGGAAGCTTGTCGATTTCGATGTGACCGTCAAGAGCATCTCCAAACCGGATGCTCTCGCCATTGATGATGAGTTCAGCAAAACCTTCGGCATGGAATCGCTGGATGCGCTAAAAAAGGTGATCCGCGATCGAATCGCGTCTGAATATGCGACCGCTTCGCGCACCAAGGCAAAGCGAAAACTGCTGGACGCGCTGGCGGATCGCTACACGTTCGAAATTCCGCAAGGCCTCGTCGAGCAGGAATTCAACCAGATCTGGTCGCAAGTCGAACGAGAGCAGCAGTCCACCGGCAAGACTTTCGAGCAGGACGGCACGACGGAGGAAGCTGCCCGCGCGGAATATCTCTCGATCGCTCAGCGTCGCGTGCGTCTTGGTCTTGTGCTCGCCGAGATTGGCAAGCAGGCCGACGTGAAGATCAGCGACGAAGAAGTGTCACAGGCCCTGATCGCCCGTGCTCGTTCGTTTCCGGGCCAGGAAAAGGAAGTCTGGGATTTCTATCGCAACAATCCGAACGCATTGGCCGAGTTGCGCGCGCCGATTTTCGAAGAGAAAGCGGTCGACCATATTCTATCGCTCGTCAAAGTCGAGGAGCGTACGGTAAGTCCGGCGGAACTGATGAAGGCGGACGAAGACGAGAAAGCGGCCTGAGCGCTATCCCCGGCGCTAAGCTGGGGAAGCCACACGGCCCCCCTTTTCGCAAGCGTGCCGGGCGCCTATCTCTGTTAGGCGCCCAGACTTGGGGCGACCCCGCTCCTGATTGCCCCGAAAGCGAGAGACATGCGCGATCCTGTCGACTTTTATTACAATAACCTCGTACCGATGGTGATCGAACAGTCGGCGCGCGGCGAACGATCTTTCGACATCTTTTCGCGGCTCTTGCGCGAGCGGATCATATTCATGGTCGGCGCGGTGGAAGACGTTTCAGCATCGCTGGTCGTGGCGCAATTGTTGTTTCTTGAGGCGGATAACCCCAAGAAGGAAATTGCTATGTACATCAACTCGCCGGGCGGGATCGTCACCGCTGGCCTGTCGATCTACGATACGATGCAGTTTGTGCGTCCAAAGGTGACGACGATGTGCATCGGCCAAGCCGCATCGATGGGATCCTTGCTACTATGCGCTGGCGAGGCGGGAATGCGCTACAGCCTGCCAAACTCCCGTGTGATGCTGCATCAGCCGTCGGGCGGTTTCCAAGGGCAGGCGTCGGACATTCAGCGTCACGCCGAGGACATCCTTAAGGTGAAACGCCGCCTCAACGAGATCTATGTCCGCCATAGCGGCCAGAGTTATGAAACCATAGAGCGCACACTCGACCGAGACCATTTTATGTCGGCCGAGGAGGCTAAGGCGTTCGGCATTGTCGACGAAGTGATGGCCAAACGGTCAGGCGAGCCGGAAGAACTGAAACCCATGTGATGGCAAATAGTTAACTATTCCAACGACTCTAAAGGGTCGCGATGGGCAAGCCTGGGTTAGATCATTTCCAGCGAAGAGCTTGATTTTGGATGGCGTTTGGTGGTTCGTTACAGCGATTCACCATCGAGCGTCCAAGTTGGAGGTCGTCGGAAATGGTGTTTTTAGGGGATCAAACGCTAATAGGGTACGCTTTTTTAGGGCGAGATATCTAAGTTGAGCAGTCGATTTGCCGCCTGAGTCGGGGCGACCGATCGGTCGGAACGGAGAGAATCATAATGGCCAAGGCCGAAGGCGACGCCAAGAATACGCTCTACTGCTCCTTTTGCGGTAAAAGCCAACACGAGGTGCGCAAGCTCATTGCCGGGCCGACCGTGTTCATCTGCGATGAATGCGTCGAATTGTGCATGGATATTATCCGCGAGGAGAGCAAAACCGCGCTAGTCAAGAGCAAGGATGGTATTCCTACTCCCCGCGAGATTTGCAAGGTTCTGGACGATTACGTGATTGGTCAGTTCCAGGCCAAACGCGTGCTCTCAGTTGCAGTTCATAATCACTACAAACGCCTCAATCATGCGGCGAAACATAGCGATGTTGAACTTGCCAAGTCGAACATCCTACTGATCGGACCGACGGGTTCCGGCAAGACTCTGCTAGCGCAGACTCTCGCTCGTATTCTAGACGTTCCGTTCACGATGGCGGATGCGACGACCCTTACCGAGGCAGGCTACGTCGGCGAGGACGTCGAGAACATCATCCTCAAGCTGCTGCAAGCCTCCGATTACAATGTCGAGCGGGCACAGCGTGGTATCGTCTATATCGACGAGATCGATAAGATCAGCCGCAAGTCCGACAATCCGTCGATCACGCGCGATGTGTCGGGTGAAGGCGTGCAGCAAGCGCTCTTGAAGATCATGGAAGGCACGGTCGCCAGCGTACCGCCTCAAGGCGGACGTAAACATCCGCAGCAAGAGTTCCTGCAGGTCGACACGACCAACATCTTGTTTATCTGCGGCGGGGCGTTCTCCGGCCTTGAACGAATTATTTCGGCGCGAGGCAAAGGCACGTCCATTGGCTTTGCGGCGAAGGTGCAGGCGGTGGATGACCGGCGCACCGGCGAAGTGTTCCGCGAAGTGGAACCAGAGGATCTACTGAAATTCGGGTTGATCCCTGAATTCGTCGGCCGCCTTCCTGTGATTGCGACGCTCGAGGATCTCGATGAGAGCGCGCTTAAGAAGATCCTGACGGAGCCGAAGAACGCGCTGGTGAAGCAGTATCAGCGCTTGTTCGAAATGGAGAATACCGACCTGTCGTTTCAGGACGAAGCGCTTAATGTCGTGGCGAAGAAGGCAATCGAGCGCCGTACAGGCGCACGTGGGCTACGCTCCATTATGGAGAGTATCCTGCTCGACACGATGTTTGATCTTCCCGGTCTCGACGGGGTGGAGCAGGTCGTGATTGGCCCCGAGGTCGTCGAGGGCAAAGCTAGGCCGCTCTATATTTACTCAGAACG
>JAYTRP010000645.1:0-9480 GCA_043746145.1 Hyphomicrobiales bacterium
ACGGCGCGAAGCCATTCTCGCGTGCCCAAGCGCTCCAATCAACGCGCCCGTCGTCGATTGCATCGAAGCGTTCGTTCAGCGAGTTGTTCGTCCGGTAGATCCTAAGGTTGTCGCAGGGCCAACGCGCCGAGGGAGCAATTAACCCGTCTAAGCCTAACAATGCTAGCGCCGCACCCATGCGCTGCGTCAATTCATAATCGCATTCGCCATACTGCGTCATGTCGACGCCAAGCCGCTCAAGGCTTAGACGCGCAAGGTGAAGCGTCCTCGATGTCGAAACACCAAGCCGGGAAACTTTCAAGGGGCGAGAGAGCGGTAGCGGCGTCAGTTGTGCCAGATACGAAACGACTTCCGCTAGCGCGCCACTGCGTTCCCTGCTGGTATAAAGAATTGGGACTTCTGCGCCGTCGCGCGCACGGGGCGCCCATCTCCCGCCGTTGACTGAACACGCCAGTGCGTCTGCGCTGATGCGGGTTGCCCGGAAGACCTCGCCTTCAAATCGTTCAGTCGCCAGTGCGCTTAGTTGATCGACGAGGCTTTGATCGTGAATCATGCCACGCGTCAGAAACGGACAGCGTCCCGGAGTTTGCTAATTAAGTGCATTACGTCGTCAATGTGGCGGAAGCGGATCAATGCGACAGGAGCGGATCAATGCGGCGGGGGAGACACCTCCGAGTAGCGTCTGTGGGCCAAAAATCCATTGCCGCGCGTCGGTCGGCTTGTAAAAATCCGCGAGTTGATCAACGATATATTCCAGCTCAAGTCACGTCTTTTCGGTGGTGGAGCGCGGATAGGCACGACCCCGGTTCCAACGCGAGACCGTCTCCGGGCGCGTCCCGAGCAGATTGGCGACCTCGATATCCTTGATCGCGCCTTTGGTGCGCAGCGATTCATGCCGCCTAGCGACCGCGCCGGTCATGGTCTCCGCCCTTCTCTGTGCCTGATCATTCTTTCCTACATGGTTGCACGCTCTTTCGTGCTTGACGGCGCGACAGATGCCCACTCGCCGCTTTCCGCCGGATGTACGACGGTTGATTGTCAACTTGACCTTAGGATAGGCATTGTGGTTGCGCAAAGTGTTGCTGTTTAGATTGATATTCTGATTGGCGCGTCAGATCATGTGGTTGCTGTTCAATCAGGCCCTCCCGCGACTTGCCGTGTGTTTGTCGCCAGAATCGTTCGCACGCATATACCCAGGAACGCCAAATCCTTTCTGAAAAACCAAATTCATGCTATTGTCTCCGGCGCCTAAAATCCGGAGATCTCATGCCCAAACCCGCCCCGCCCGACACTCCCCTATCTCAACGCGCCACGCGCCTTGCCCAACGTCGCGAGCGGCGGGTCGCCAAGGCGGTGAGGCGGGAGGGTATGTTCGGGCTCGTGATTGCCGGGTTCGATCACGTCGAGATTGCGAAAAATTTCCACATCAGCGTCGCGACCGTGCGGCGGGAGGTGGATCGGGCGGTGGACAGCCGCAGGCTCGAGGCTCCCGAGCGCTATATTCTCTTGCAAGTGGAGCGGCTGACCAAGGCCTTGAAGACGGTCGATATCTTGCTGGAGAACGGCAGCCTCGCGGCGGCCGAGCCGTGGCTGAAAATCATGGACCGGCTCGACCGCTATCACATTGGCGCAGTCGCACGCGCACCGGTCGCCGAGGCGCCGCCCCGTCTAAGCGCTCATCCGGCCCCGCTCGCGTTGACACAGGCGGTGCGGGATTTGGCGGAGGGTGGGTAGGTGAGATAGTTGCAGAACGGGACGGCTAAGGGCTTGTTCTGCCTAGAGATCGAATTGAAATGGCCGTTCCCTCAATTCAGGACCCGCCTAGTAGATCGCGCGTAATATTGCGGCTACCGTGAAGAACACGAACAATGCTGATCAGGTCGTTGTCGGGAAAATGACGATAGGCAACGATGTACGGCGCTACCAGCCCGATGCGGATATGCTGCCCAAATTCGGGTCGGCGCGCGCCGCTGTCGGGATGCTCCGCCAGTCGGTCATAGAGCGCCGCAAACGATGCTACGTAGTCTGCCGCGATACTGCGGCCCGCTTTGGCGGCAAGATCGCGAAGAATAGCCGCCGTGTCGGACTGTGCGCGAGGCGGGAGACGATGACTTGCGCCATCAGCTTTATAGCGAAGCCAGCAGCGCTGCGTTATGCGCTGTGTGCTCTTCCAGCGAAACGAACTCTCCCCGATCGAGCGCAGCCACGCCCTCGGCGATGTAGGGTTTCGCCCAGGCGTCGAGCGCGCCGCCCTGGTCCGTCGCGAGCTCGGCTATGCGTTCGCCGATAAGTTGACGCGCCGCCTCCTCGACCTAGGCGAACTCGCCGTCAGCCACGCGCATTTCGAGCCAAGCTTCCTGATCGGGATGGAGCGTGATCGTCGTTCCTTAATCCTAACACGGCGCCGCCCTGCGGGCGAGCGGCCGCCCCTCTCAATTCATCAACGGCCCCCAGCTCGGATCGCTGGCATAGTTGGGCGTCGGTACGGGGAATTCTCCGTGGCCGAAAATATCCGCCATGTAGATGTGAGCGCCGCCGGCGCCGCCGGGGTCGCGGAAGAACATCACGAACAGGCCGTTGGGCGAGAAGGTCGGGCCTTCGTTGTGGAAGCCTTCGGTGATGATCTTCTCGCCCGAGCCGTCGGGCTTCATCACGCCGATGCCGAACTCGCCGCCCTTCTGGCGCGTGAACGCGATCACGTCGCCGCGCGGCGACCAGACCGGCGTGGAATAGCGGCCTTCGCCAAATGAGATCCGGTGCGCGTCGCCTCCGCTGGCGCTCATGATGTAGAGCTGCTGTGAGCCGCCGCGGTCGCTCTCGAACACGATCTGCGAGCCGTCCGGGGAGTAGGAGGGGGAGGTGTCGATCGCGCTGGAATCGGTGAGCCGAGTAGACTCGTGCGAACTCAGGTCCATCGCGTAGAGATTGGAATTGGCGCCCTCCGAAAGCGACATCACCAGGCGCCGGCCGTCGGGCGAGAAGCGCGGCGCGAAGGTCATGCCGGGCAGGTCGCCGACGGTGTGGCGCTGGCCGCTTTCGAGATCGAGCAGCGTGACCTTGGGATCGCCCTCGCCAAACGACATGAAGGCGACCTCCTGCGCGTTGGGCGAAAAGCGGGGCGTCACCACCAGCTTTTCGCCGCTGGAAAGGTACTTCACATTGGCGCCGTCCATGTCCACGATCGCGAGGCGCTTGCGCCGCCGCTCCTTGGAACCGCTCTCGTCGACGAACACGACCCGGCTGTCGAAGAAGCCCTTCTCGCCTGTCACGCGCGTGAACACCGCATCCGAGATCAGATGCGCGATACGGCGCGAGCTCGCGGCTTCGGCGCTATATTGCTGGCCCGCCACCTGCTCGCCGGTGGCGACATCCCACAGGCGAAACTGCGCGGTGAGCTTGCCCCCGCCGCTGACGCGACCGGTGAGCACGAACTGCGCGTTGACCGTTTTCCAGGCGTCCATGTTCGGCGGCGCCTCGGGATTGGTTATCGACTCTGGGAAAGTCGCGGGGTCGATCGGCGCCAGAAAGACCGAATGCGCCATGTCGTTGCCGATCACGGCGCCGATCTTGTTCGCGTCGCCGGCCAGCGGCGTGATCGCGATCGTGACCGGCTTGAAGTTCGCGCCAGCGCGCACGTAGACGTCGCTGGCGGCAAACACAGGCGTTGCGGTCAGCGCAAGCAGGGCGGTTAGGAAAGCGCGTCGGGCGAAGCGAATCATCAGCAAGGTCTCGCTTGAGGCTCAGGGCGTGGCGGGATCGAAGTAGACCGTCCGGGTTTTCCAGGCGGGATAATAGGCCGCGAATTTGTCAGGCACATGCAAGGGGTCACAGCCCTTGACCGCGTGCAAGGCCGCGTCGGCGTGCGGCCGCCAAGCGGGATCGGAGGGCGGATTGACGAGCTTTGGCGGGCTGGCGAGAGCGCCGTCAGCCTTGAAGGCGACGCGCACCTTGGCAAGGTAGGGCTCGCCCTCCGGCAGCGTCTTGGGCGCGCTCCAGCATTTGCGATAGGCCTGCATCAACCAGAGATCGAACGCGTTTCGCTGCGAAGCCGACATTTCCCGCAGCTCCTGCGGCGGGGTCGGGACCGGCTCCAGAGCGGCGAGTTGGGGCGCAGGCTTTGCGGGCGCCGTTGCAACGGCTAAATCGCGCTGCGCCACGGGCGTGGGCTTCTCGCTCTTCAAATACCAAAGACCAGCGGCGCCCGCGACGAGGACAGCCGCGACGCCGACACGCGCGCCAACCATCCGTAGGCTTCGCGACGCCAGCGATGGTTCGGAACTCCGCGACGGCGCCGCAGCAGGGCGAGATCTGGGTTTGGGTTTGTTGGCCATCAGCCTTGCGCGCTTGTCGGATCGAAGTGGATGGTCTTGGTCTTCCATTGGTCGAAGAACGGCGTGTATTGCGACGGGATCGGCAGCGGGTTGCACTTCATCACCGCGCGCATCGCGCTCTCGGCATGCGCCCGCCAAGCGGTGTCATGCGGCGGGTTGGTCATCACCGGCTTGCCGGAGAGCGAACCATCAGGGTTGAAATTCACGCGCACATCAAACACGTAATTCTCCCCCGACGGCGTGGTTGGCGGCGGCGTCCAACACCGCAGATAGGCGTCGGTGAACCACTCGTTGAGTGAATTCTCCAGACTGACCGACATGCGCTGCGCATGATGGTTCGCCAAGCCCTGCGACGCGGAGCCTGTCGGCGTCGCGTCAGCCGTCTTCGTGCCGAGCAGCTTCTCGATCGCGTTCTTGTCGAACACTGGCGCCTTGGGCCCTTCATGAGTGGGCTTTGGCGTGTCCTCAGTCTTCGGCTTAGCGAGCAACTTGGCGAGCTGGTCGGGCTTGAACTTCTCTGGTTTGTCTGGCGGCTTGGCGACTTTCTCGGGAGGCTTCTCGACCGGCTTCTCCACAGTCTTGGGCTTAACAGGCGGCGAGGGCGCCGGCTCCTGCGCGGGTTTGGGCGGCGGCTGTGGCGGCTCGGGCTTGGGCGGCTCGGGCTTGGGCGGCGTAGGTTTAGGCGGCGGCTCCGGCGCTGGCGGCGCAGGACGCGGCGGCGGCTCCACGGGAGGGGGAGGGGGCGGTAGGTCCGGGCGCTCGGGCGGCACGGGGGGAGCAGGCGGCTCGGGCGTATCCTCGGCCTTGCGCAGATCCGGCGGCGGCTCGGGCGGCGGCGGGGGAGCCAGCGTTTCGCCCTTAGGCGGCGGCGTGGGCGTGAGCGCGGGTTTGGCTTCTTTTTCGCCCTGCATGATTTCGTTCATCTGCGTGAGCGAAATGGTATCGACAGGGATCGACTCGCTCGCATCGTCAAAGCGAGGCGCGCGCGCAAAGCTGAACACGAGCAAGCCAAGCAGCGCGAGATGCATCGCGCTGGACACGAAAAATCCCGAGTGTTGCGATCCCTCGCTCAAGCGCGGCTCCGCTCACTCCGGCGCGTCATTTTGCGTCGGGTTCGGTGACCAGCGCCACCTTTTTGTAGCCTGCGGTGGTCACTTCGCCCATAATTCGCGCGACCCGGCCGTAGGGCACGAGCTTCGAGGCGCGCACATAGACGCGGGTGTCCTGCCCATCCTTGGCGAGTTCACGCAGACGATCGAGCACATCGGCGTCGGCGACCGGCTGATCCATCACAAACACCTGCCCCTTCTCGTCGATCGCGATGGCGACCGGCTTTTGTTCGACGTTGAGCGCGCCCGCCTTGGCCTGGGGAAGATCGACCGCCACGCCGGTGGTCAACAGCGGCGCGGCGACCATGAAGATGATCAGCAGCACGAGCATGACGTCGATGAAAGGCGTCATGTTGATGTCGGCCATCGCGCCGTAACGCGGCACGCCCCGTCGCCCACGACCGCTTTTCCGGCCTGCGCCGCCCGCCGACATGCCCATGGCGCGCTATCCTTAAGCCGCCTGTTCGCCCGGCAGATGCTGATCGATCTGCCGCGACAATATGGAGGAGAATTCGTCGGCGAAGCTTTCCATGCGCGCCTGCGAACGGGCGACGTCGCCTTGCAGCTTGTTATAGGCGATCAGTGCAGGGATCGCCGCGAATAGGCCCAACGCGGTCGCGAGTAGCGCTTCGGCGATGCCGGGAGCGACAACCGCGAGCGAAGTGTTCTTCGAGGCCGCGATCGAACGGAACGCGGTCATGATTCCCCAGACCGTGCCGAACAAGCCTACAAAAGGACCGGCAGAGGCGACCGTGGCGAGAAATAGCAGATTTGATTCAAGTCGCTCGATCTCGCGCGCGATCGAAACGTCGAGCACTTTGTCCAGCCGTGCGTGCAGTCCGCGAAATGACGACGATGGCCCCTGAAACGAGCGCTTCCATTCCCGCATCGCCGAAACGAACAACGCCGCCGCGCCGGTGTTTTGTTTTTGCGACAGTGAGCCATAGAGTTCCTCGAGCGACTGGCCGGACCAGAAGACCTGCTCGAAAGCGTCCATCTCTGCGCGAAAACGTCGAAACAACAGGGTTTTATTGATGATGATGGTCCAGCACCAGAAGGACGAGGCCAGCAGTCCGAGCATCACCACCTTCACGACGGGGTGCGCCGTCCAGAACATGGTGAGCAGCGTGGTTTCCGTAACGGCGTCGTTCATTCCAGGGAACCTCACGCGAGAGACATGCGAATTTTGGCGCGTCGGGGGCGCAGATGCGCCGCAAATGGGCCGATTGTTTGGCTCTCGCTCGTCTTCTTGAGACGATGTTTCAGCGCTCGAGTTAAGCGCCCGATAAGATTGACGCTTGGTTAATGCAGCGTGGCCGCATCATGGTGTCTCCACCGGAGTTGTCGCGCCGCGCTTCCACGAGTGCGTAAAATCGGATCAAGGCGTCTCAAAAGCGCGTCAAGCCTTACGTATAGTCATTGCGTTTTAACATGATGTCATAGCGCGCAATTATCTTTTTATTAACCATAGGCCTCCTAACGTCGCTGATGGGCAGGCAAATTGCACTGTTCAAAGGGCGATCTTCGAACGCATCATAAAAATTCCTAATGAATTTATTGACCGCTGTGTTCGTCAATGATGAGGCACGAAGACGCTCTATTTGCCTATGTGTACCTGTGTAAATCGAGCCGATGTTTAGGCGACGCTAAGAAACGGGGATGGCATGTATATCATTGTGGACGACCGAAACATCGTCACGGGCGGGTACGCCATGGGGTTCGATCGAGAGGGCGTCACGACCACCGGTATTGATCCCGTCGAATTCGGCGATTGGCTCAGCAAGGCGAGCGCGACCGATGTGGAGGCGGTCGAAGCCTTCTTGATCGGCGATTGCCAGGGTCGGGATCATTTTCCGCGACTGATTCGCGAGCGTTCGCGCGCGCCGGTGATTTGTCTCAAGGAACGTCCTTCGCTGGACGATACGCTCGGCCTATTCGCGGCCGGCGTCGACGATGTGCTGCGCAAGCCCGTCCACGTCCGCGAGATCCTGGCTCGCGTCGGCGCGATTTCGCGACGGTCGCTGAAAGAAAGCCATGACGTCGAGGTTGGCGATCTCTGCGTCTATTTCGACGGTCGCGACGCCGAAGTGGGAGGCGAGCCGTTGCCGCTGCCGCGGCGCGAGCGCCGGATCCTGGAGTGCCTAGTGCGCAATCGCGGACGTCGTCTTTCCAAGACGCAAATCTTCAACGCGGTTTACGGCATCTTTGATGAAGACGTCGACGAGAATGTCGTTGAAAGCCACATCAGCAAACTGCGCAAGAAGTTAAAGCATCGGCTCGGCTACGACCCCATCGATTCCAAGCGTTATCTTGGCTACTGCCTGCGTCGGGCCGGCTTCGAGGATTGAGCGACTTCATTCTTCGACAGATGAGCAGGGCGAAACGCGCGAGCGTTCCGCCCTATTTCTTTACACGACGACTCTAGGCCATTTTGAAAGAAGAACAAGCCGTGGGAGCGAACTCCGCGCGGCCTTGATCGCCGCCGACGCGCGTACCCGCGCGGCGCTTTCGATTTTGCTTAGCCGAACAGTTTCATGATCAACTGCGCGTTTTGATTCGCGATCGACAGCGACTGGATGCCTAGCTGCTGCTGCGTTTGCAGAGCCTGCAAACGGGTGGAGGCCATGTTCATGTCGGCGTCGACCAAGCCCTCTACGCCGGTGGCGTAGTTTGTCGTCAGCGCATTGTTCAAGTTGTTCATCGACGACATCCGATCCTGGGTGGAACCGATCTGCGCGGAATAGTTGGTGACTGAGGTCAGGGCGGCGTTGACGGCCGTCAGTATGTCAGCCGCATTGGTCGCAGTGACCGACGTGCCGCTCCCGAGCTGGGTTAGATCGTAGCTCCCAGCGATAGATGTCGTGCCTGTAGCTACCCCAAGAGTACCCGTGCCCGATCCGCCGCCAGAATTCGCAGTATAAAGGGCTGTGAGGCTCATGTTGATTGTCGTGACATTGTTCGTCGTGGCGTTGAAGCCAGAGACGAAGCTCACTGACGAACTCGAACCGGCGATGGTGGAGCCGTCGAGGACATTCGTGCCGTTGAACGAAGCGCCTGTCAGCGCGTCGGTAAGTTGTGAGCCCAGCGAGGACAGGGTCGTGTTGATGTCGTTGAGCGCCGCGCCCGGGTTCGTCGCCTCGGTCAACGCAGCCTGGATCGCGTTGATCGTGGTGATGATTGAACTGATCGCGGTAGTGGCGGTATCGAGCACGGCCTGGCTCTGCGAAAGTGCCGAATTAGAGGCGCTGATCATGCCGGAATCCGCGCTCAACTGAGTCGCGATTGACCAGTAGGCGGCATTGTCGGAGGCAGAGGCGACAGCGAGACCGCTTGAGACCTGGCCTTGCGTGGTGGCTAGCGCCTGCTGCGTCATGCTGAGAGTTTGCAACGCCGAAAGTGCGGCGGAGTTATGCAGAATGGAATTCACTGGAAGGCTCCCGTCCGATTGATCACAGATTGTGGTGTGACATTTCGGATTTACACCGAGACGGCGAGGCGGCTTTATGCCCTAAGCCTTCGATTAGAAGGCTCATTCGCCGTGTGCGCCTTCGGTTTGTCGCTGCGCATGCGGCAGTCGGGAAGGACAAAATCAACTTGCCGAAAAGCCGCTAATATTGGGTTACCATCACCTTCACTGTCGAGCGGTCGGCGCAGAAAACCATTCCGGCGACTCACAACGTCCGCGCAAGCTTGAACGTCGAAACGAACGTCAGGCGGCGTGCACGCAGGTGACGATATGAACGCATTGGCGCAAGCCAAGCGGCTTTGGACAAATTTGTCGGCGCTTGGCGTGAAACGCCTCGCCACACTCGCGTTAGTGGGCGCGCTCGTGTTCGCGGCGACAGGATTTGCGGGCTGGTATCTAAGCCGGCCTACCAACGAGCCGCTCTATTCAGGTCTTGACCGCGAGGACGTAAGCGGAATCGGTTCGGCCTTACAGGAGGCTGGGATTTCCTTCGACGTCAGTTCGGATGGAACCACGGTGCTCGTGCCGGTCGGCCAGACTGCGCAGGCGCGCATGATCCTCGCGCAAAAGGGCC
>JAYTRP010000646.1:0-3045 GCA_043746145.1 Hyphomicrobiales bacterium
GTTCGGCCTTCAGGCGTTCGGCAACATTTACACCCGCATAACCAATCCCACCAATGCGGCGCTCGAGGAACGCGTCGCGGCGCTGGAAGGAGCCCCGGCGGCGCTCGCCGTCGCGTCCGGCCATGCCGCGCAGATGCTGGTGTTTCACACGCTGATGCAGCCCGGCGACGAGTTCGTCGCCTCGACCAAGCTCTACGGCGGGTCAATCAACCAATTCACCCACGCATTCAAGAACTATGGTTGGCAGGTGCGCTGGGCTAACCCCGATGACCCCGACGCGATCAAGGCGGCGATCAACGAGAAGACCAAGGCGGTGTTTATCGAATCAATCGCCAATCCGGGCGGACTCGTCTGCGACGTCGATGCGATCGCCGCGATTGCCCATGCGGCGAAACTGCCGCTGATCGTCGACAACACGCTTGCCACGCCCTACCTGATGCGCCCTGCCGAGCACGGCGCCGACATTATCGTTCATTCCGCAACCAAGTTTTTGGGCGGCCACGGCAATTCGATGGGCGGCATGATTGTCGACTGCGGCTCGTTCGATTGGATGGGCGACAAGCGCTATCCCATGCTTTCGGCGCCACGGCCGGAATATAACGGGATGGTGCTCTCGGAGACATTCGGCAATTTCGCGTTCGCGATCGCCTGCCGCGTGCTGGGCCTGCGCGATCTCGGGCCGGCGCTTGCGCCCTTCAATGCGTTCCTGATCCTCACCGGCATCGAAACCCTGTCGCTGCGCATGCGTCGCCATTGCGACAATGCATTGGCGGTGGCGAAACATTTGGCCGCGCATCCCAAGGTGGGCTGGGTCTCCTACGCCGGGCTGGAGAGCAACCGCGACTACGCGCTGGCGCAGCGCCTGTGCCCGCGCGGCGTCGGCGGCGTGTTCACCTTCGGCGTCAAGGGTGGCTACCAGGCCGGCATCGATCTGGTGAGCAAACTGCAATTGTTCTCGCACGTCGCCAATATCGGCGACACCCGCTCGCTGGTGATCCACCCGGCTTCAACCACGCACCGACAATTGACGGATGCGCAGAAGATCTCAGCCGGCGCCGGGCCTGACGTGGTGCGACTATCGATCGGGTTGGAGGATGTGGAGGATCTGCTGGGGGATTTGGATCAGGCGTTGGAGTGAGCGGGCGGCGATGCTTGATGCGGCAGGCGCTTAGCCAATGCGCGCCGCACCACTCGCTCAATCGGACAATAGAGCTGTGATCCTGGCTACAAATGACTCCGCCGTGATTATAGACTCGCCGGCTGTTTCGAACGATATATCCGCAGCTTCTCCGAAGCCGTAATCGGCAATCTCTTTGTATCCGTAACCTTCACCGAGGAACGCGGTGAGTTCCGGCTCCGCGATACCATCTGCTCTCAATAGGCGCTAAAATTCGGCGCGAACGCCGGAGTGGGTCTTCGCAACTTTTCCGGAGCGCTCGAAAATGAAAGCTTCTGCGGCATGGAAAGCCGCATAATATGCTGCCCGAGCTGCACTTCGCGCCAGATCGATCGCCATGACTTTTCGTGCTTCGACCAAATCGTCTGCCGCGCGAATGAGCCTATCGCGCGTTTCCTGTTTCACAGGTCGCGCCCGTCGCGACGGACTTCGTTCATGAATGCCGTGCGCTTGTGGTAAGCGCCTTCCCTAAATGGCAGCGCGTTAATAACGGCTGCGTCGTCGTCGAGGAAGTCGACGCCAAGCCTGGCAATGACGCGCATTTCCCGCCCGAAATCCTGCATGTCGCGCAAAAACACAGCTACATCGTAATCCGAATCCTCCCGCGCATCGCCTCGCGCGCGCGACCCGAACAGTACGACGCGCTCGATGCGATCGCCGTAGGCGACATCGAGGGCGGTGCGAAAGCCGCGCATGACGGGATCGATGACGGGATCCACAGAGAAAACATTTTACAACAAGCCGACTGGGCGAAGCCGCCGGTCGACTAAGCGTCTTGGTCGACGGATTGTCACGGCGCCGTAAAGCCGGCATGATCGCGCCTGAGCTGGAGAACGCCGCTCCCTACGTGAGCGCGCTTTCCCGCTCGCGAGTTCGCAAAGCGCCCGCAGCCGGAAACGGTCGCGCGGCCTGGAGGTTCAAAATGAGCGATGCACCGGAATATACGCCGCCGAAGGTCTGGACATGGAACAAATCTTTTGGCGGGCGGTTTGCGAACATCAATCGCCCGATCGCCGGCGCAACGCACGAGAAGGAGCTGCCTGTCGGCAAACATCCGCTGCAGCTTTATTCACTGGGAACGCCGAATGGCGTGAAGGTGACCATCATGTTGGAGGAGTTGCTTGCGCTTGGTCATACCGGCGCGGAATATGACGCCTGGTTTATCGACATTGGCCAAGGCGATCAGTTCGGCAGCGGCTTCGTCGCTATTAATCCCAATTCGAAAATCCCCGCGATGCTGGATCGCAGCGGCGCAAAGCCGATCCGCGTGTTCGAATCCGGCTCCATGCTGCTCTATCTCGCCGAGAAGTTTTCCGCTTTCCTTCCCACTGAGATCAGCATGCGCACGGAATGCCTTTCGTGGCTGTTCTGGCAGATGGGAAGCGCGCCTTACCTCGGCGGCGGGTTTGGCCACTTCTATGCTTATGCGCCCATGAAAATCGAGTACGCCATCGACCGGTTCGCTATGGAAGTGAAGCGCGAGCTCGATGTGCTCGATCGGCGCTTAGCGGAGAACGAGTATCTCGCGGGCAGTGAGTACACGATCGCCGATATGGCCGTATTCCCCTGGTACGGCGGACTGGTTCTGGGATGGAATTACGGCGCTGCCGAATTCCTCCAGGTGCAGGACTACAAGAACGTCCAACGCTGGTCCGACGCTATCTACGCACGTCCGGCCGTCAAGCGGGGCCGGATGGTCAACCGCGTACAGGGTGAGCCGTCCGGTCAGCTGCGCGAGCGTCATGCCGCTAGCGATTTCGAGACCAAGACGCAGGACAAGATAGCGCCAACGGTCTAGGCGCCGCGGCCTTTGAAGCGAAATAGGTCAACCATGGTCGGGATCACGGGAAGTTCACTGTAAATTCGAC
>JAYTRP010000647.1:0-9413 GCA_043746145.1 Hyphomicrobiales bacterium
GCGCTGCTACTCCCTTCCCGCCTCTCGACGGGCGGGCCGGTTTAGCTCAGTTGGTAGAGCAACTGATTTGTAATCAGTAGGTCGCGGGTTCGATTCCTGCAACCGGCACCAGTAAAGTAATTGATATGTCTCATGTTTTTAGAACCAATTGGTTCTAGCTGACATTTTCTTAGGCGCTGGTGACCGTATGGTGACCACGTGGGAACCGCAATATCAACCCGTTTTTCGGCACCAATCCGTCGTTGTCGCGCCAATTCGTGGCCGAGCGGGCTTGCTGGATTTAAGGCCCCGGCGGACCAGTTCGCTAACACTTGAGCGACAGAGCGAGCGATCCACAGACGGGCGAGGAGTGACTCAGAACCGTCTTTCTTCGGGGTCGGCGCTGGTGATGGAATACGGATAATAGCTAAAGCTCGCGCCGAGGTAGGGCGCAAGCACTCGATTTCGCTATAGGCAAGACCTCCATGCGATCGGGCATTAGAGCCTATTTCCAACATTCGAGCTCCTTCACGACGCGTGCGCCGGTACTGACGTCTACGCCTGCATGGTGATATCGGGAGACATCCTCCTCGCATCGGGGACTATGAAGCCGCTGATCATTGTTTCGAAATCGCCGCCTTAGGAGCAACGTGAGCTCTGGAGGAGTTTTCCAGGCGCGCCGTCAGCAATTTTGACCGCCTGCTCCGACATGCGTCGCTCCCGCGACGTAAATCTTCGCCGACCGGAGTCGCTGGAATGGCCCGCAGTCGGTTCACTGATCCGACGATTTCAAAAGCATCTGCCGAGACAAGGGATCAAAATCCGATCCTCCGCTGCCGCTGGTCGAGCCTTCCGGCCGCTTCGGACGCGAGCCAACGCGCGAGTGTGTCCACGTCCCTCTCGTTTGAGGCCTCAGCTTTCCGCAGGAGGTTGGCGAAATCGGCCGGGGTCAGGCCTTCGAGCTTCAGAACGAAGGCAGGAGCGGGCGCACCGAACGCGCGTTGATACGCCGCGGCGACTTGAGCCGGCGCCATCGGCTCGAACCGAACGCTGAAGAGAAATCGCCGCGCCGCGGCTGCGTCTAATAGGTCAAGAGCATTGGTCGTGCAGGCGAAGGGGTAGGGGTGCCTTTCCATCTGCGTGAGCATCTCGTTGACCTGCGTGATCTCCCACGAGTGCTGGGCGACTCGTCGGTCGCGCAGCAGGGAATCCGCCTCGTCGAGCAGCAGAAAGGCGCGCGTGTCGGCAGCCTCTTCGAAAGCCCGTGCGATGGTCTTCTCCGACTGGCCGAGCCATTGCGAGGCAAGGTCGGAGTAGCGCTTTTCAAGGACGTCGAGGCCGAGGCGATGAGCGAGGTGGCGCGCGTAGGCAGACTTTCCGGTCCCGGTAGGTCCGGAGAGACAGAACGATAACGCTAGCGTCCCTGAGTTCGCGACTTGATCGGCGAGCTTCGCCAGATCCACGTCGGCGGAGCTCAGAGCCGGGTCGAAGCGCAAGGAGGACCGCGCCGGGAAGGTGCCACTCTGGCCTAAGGCGCTGAGCCCACTATCAAGAATTGTCCGCGCATCCGATACGCCGCCGCCAATGAGTGCAGCGGCGCGAATGGCGTTTTCGATCAAGGCCGGCGGCGCGAGGCTTTGGGCCAAGACTTCAATGCCGCTGTCGTCGAGAGGAAAACCAACGCCAGCTGCGATGCGCGAGATCATCTTCATCCGAACGGCTTGCGCCGGTCGGGGAAAGCGCAGGGTCAGCGTCATCCGTCTCACGACAGCCTGCCCAAGTCGTTCGACGTCGTTGGCGATCCAGATCGTCGGCGCGGTCGCCTTCTCGAGCAGCCGGTTCATGAACACCTTGCTGCCCTGACGTCGACCGGCGTCTTCCTCGTCGACCCCCACGAACAGATCGTCGGCTTCGTCCACGACGACGATTGCCTTGCGACTCATGCCGCCGATCGCGTTGGCGATCATCAGCGCGGCAATGCGCTCTCGACGATTGGGTTCGGTGTTCTCACCACTCGTCTCGCCGACAAACTGAACCGGCAGTCCGACCCTGGCGCCGAGCGTCTTGGCGAACTCGCTCTTGCCCGTCCCCGGTGGTCCGTAGAACAGCAAGTTGATTCCGACGCCCTGTCCCCGTCGCGTCGCCGCAGCCGCGCGAACGATGCGGGCGGCGAGGTCTCGCAGCTCACCGAGGTGCTCGAAGTCGCTCCATTCAAGCGAGGCGGGCGCGGAGGGGCCGAGCAGCATGCTGGCGACGTGCCGCGCGCGCAATGAGGGAAGCGCGAGAATGCGGTGAGTCAGCTTGGAGAGACGCATCCCGTCGCGCCAATCGATGAGGCCCAGTTGCGCGAGTCTGCCGCCGACCGCTAGCTCGCTGCGGCTCGAGCGAGAGTCGAAGAAGGGGCGCAGGTCGTCTTCGTCGGTGATCTCTCCGTCCGCGCCGAAACGATCGTTGACCGCGTCGATCAGGGCCCCGAGCACGGGATAAAGCGCGGCGCGGGCAAGCAGACCCAATCCTTGCGCCTGCTCGTCGGTCAGTTCGCAGGCGGCGGCCAACCAGGCGACGCGCTTCTGCAGAGGTGATGGCTTCGGCGGAAGCTCGAAGCCGAGGATCATGGCCGCGGTCCTCCAGGGCCGCCAAATTGCTCGAAACTCTTCCGGAACCGGCCGCCGGCTTGACCTTGCTCTTCCCACGGTAAGAAGCGGCGGCAGGCCAATCTCGAGCCCGTGGGTCTCGATCCAGCCGACGAGGTCGGCGTCGGCGGGGGGCATCCGTCCGTGACGGCTCTTCTTCAGCGCCAGTGCGAAAGAGCGGCGTATGACCCATCGCTCGTAGGCGTGCATCGCCGTTCCTTTTTGGTTGCCAAGGGCTAATGGTGAAGGAGAGCCGGTCGCTCAGAGCAGTCCAACCAAGCGGCGCTGTCCGCGCGTGTCGCCGTCGATGTATCGTTCGGTTGTCCCGATCGACCTGTGGCCTGCGAGCAACTGAACGTCGCGAAGGCTGCACCCGGTCTTGTGGAGGCTGCGCGCCGCCGTGGTGATGAAGGTTCGTCGCCCGGAGTGCGAGGAACAGCCCTCAAATCCGAGTTCTCGGTAAAGCATAGCGAACCAGTTAACGACGCTGGTTGGTCTGAGGCCGCCGCCCTTGGCCGAGCGGAGGATCGGCCCGACGGGCTCGCCTTCGCGCAGGAGGCGGGAGAGGGCGCGCCGCAACTCGGGATGGAGGGGAATCCGGCGTCCCGAGCGCATCTTGGCGATCGCGTCACGCACGGCGAGCGTGTCGCTGATCTTGCCGCATGCGTCGAGCGCCATCGACCACTCCAGCCGCGCGATCTCACAGGCGCGCAGGCCCGCCTTGACGGAGAGCAGGATCATCACCCGATCGCGGGCCGGGAAGGGCCTGTGGGCCGCGTAACGCAGCATGCGCCGCAGCATCGCCGGGTTGACGGTTTTCGCTTGTTTTCCGGCCATGGGTGGGTCCTTGCAAGACGAGCGAATACAACCGCGGCATGGGAGCGAGGCGCGTTGCCGCGGTGCGGGATTCTCAGAGGGAGGAAAGCAGCTCAGGCGACCAAC
This sequence comes from Hyphomicrobiales bacterium, assembly GCA_043746145.1. Classification (GTDB taxonomy): domain Bacteria; phylum Pseudomonadota; class Alphaproteobacteria; order Rhizobiales; family Beijerinckiaceae; genus Roseiarcus. Next base: position 3,555 of record JAYTRP010000647.1, read on the forward strand.
ACACTGCGGCGCCGACCCGAGCGAGAGATGCGCGACATTGGCGCTATAAAAGGATCAATATTCTTCGGTTAACATCACGGTGAGCACGCGTGTGGTGACGGCGGGATTGGCGGGATCGGAAGACCCCATGTCCATCTCGGCGTCATAATAGTCGATCTTCCAAAAGCACCTGACGCCGCCGTCTTCGACCAAGCCCAAATCGTGCTCGCCGTGGGGGTCGTTGTCTCCGTCGAAGGCGGCGAACGCGCGCACTTTGGCCAGAATCGAGCCGCGCCGATCGGCAGGTAGGGCTTCAATTCCTGCGGTGAGCGTGACAACGCCGCCCGAAAAGGTGCGGCGAAAGGCGTCGTTTAGAGCCCGTACGCGCAGGGCAGGGTCCGAGCGTTGGTCGGTCATGGCGGCTCCAGATTTTTTGGGGGGTGGCGGCGCGGTGAGCCCGATTGGGGGCAGCTACGGTGTCGCCTTTCTGGAAATTAGACCATGACGGGCGTAATGTACAGTTATTTAATGTGTTTATAGGTGTAATATTGGTCTGGTTGTGCACAGCCAAAGACAAAGCAAACGGCTCCGGCATTGCGCCGATCGCTTCACAGGAAGCCTCTCGCGTAAGATCCCTCAAAACCTGCCCTCAGCGTATTCTCGGCCGGTGCTGATGGTTACCTCTCAAGCCGGCCGAGCGAATGACGACAACCGACTCGATGGAGCCGGCTCAAGTATCGTTGGGCGACACATCAAACCTCAGATTGAAGGGACGCGGCTGTTTGGTCCTGCGAGCTACTCGGACGACTGCTCAACCGCCAGGATGTCCTTCCTCTCGCCTCAGACTTTGGTTGGAAAGCTAAGGCAACCGCAATCTTGGCGCTGAGGAGATACATCGCCTCTGATTGAACGAGCTCCGCAGCTGGTTGCGAGAGCACGTCGCGATTTCGGCAAACTACTGAATCTGCAATAGTACATTTATCTCCATTTGTACTATCGTCGCCTCGTAGATCAGTAATAAGCCAGGCCGCCCGCCCAAACAGAACATCTTAAACCCTGTCGACATCGTTTGGAGTGGCCGCCCAGCCTTTCGCAAGATGGCGGCGGGAATACAGTTCGCTTCGCTTGCTGCGTCGTGCCAGAAAACAAATGTTGATACAGCGGTAACGTCAGCACCAATGGCGCCGCCGCCGCTAACGCGATATCATATTGGTGGCGATCAGCAGCTCTCTCGCCCTTGCGCGCGCCTCGGCGGTCAACCCACAAAGCTCTTGCGCGGTGACGGAAATGAGCACGCCTTGCCCTGAACGCGGTTGCTCACCCTAGGTTGCCCGACCGCGGCCAGAGGCCGCCGTCGGACCAAGCTTCGGACTCCTCGAGGGATAGCGCGTCGCCACTTCCGCCGCTAAGCGCTGCATCAGTGTTGAGCCAACGACGCACCTCTAGCTTGCCGATCTGATTTCGATGTACTTCGTCGGGCCCATCAGCGAGACGAAGAAGCCGCGCGGTGGCGAACGCCGCCGCCAGGAAATGATCGTTGCTGGTGCCGCCGCCGCCGAAGAGTTGTATCGCCCAGTCGATGATCTTCTGTGCCATGTTAGGCGCGACGACCTTGATCATCGCGATTTCCTGTCGCGCCGCCTTATTGCCGACGTTGTCCATCATATGCGCGGCCTTAAGGGTGAGCAGGCGCGCCTGTTCAATCATGATCCTGGCTTCTGCAATGCGCTCAAGCGTAACGGTTTGCTCGGCGAGCGGCTTGCCGAAGGCGACGCGGCTTTCGGCGCGACGGCACATTCGTTCCAGCACGCGCTCGCTCAAACCAATCAGCCGCATGCAGTGATGGATGCGTCCCGGTCCGAGCCGCCCCTGCGCGATCTCAAAGCCACGGCCCTCACCAAGCAGGATGTTGTTGACGGGTATGTGCACATTGGTGAAGGTCACCTCCGAGGCGCGGTCGGGGATGCCGTAAAAACCTAGTACAGGTAGCGAGCGAATTACACGCACGCCGGGGGTGTCTTTTGGCACAAGCACCATCGATTGCCGCTTGTGCCGGTCCGGATTCTGCGGGTCTGTCTGACCCATGAAGATGATAATTTTGCAACGCGGGTCAGTGGCGCCGGTCGTGTACCATTTGCGTCCGTTGACAACGTAATGGTCGCCGTCGCGGACAATAGAACTCTCGACGTTGGTCGCATCCGAGGAGGCAACGCTTGGCTCCGTCATTGCAAAGGAAGATCGTATTTCGCCCATGAGCAGCGGCTTCAGCCATTGCTTCTTTTGCGCATCCGTCCCGTAGCGCAGGATCGTCTCCATATTGCCAGTGTCAGGCGCGCTGCAATTGAACACCTCCGGCGCCAGATGCGAACGACCCATAGTCTCGCAGAGAGGTGCATATTCAAGGTTGCTTAGACCATCCGGCTCGTGGTTGGGAAGAAATAAGTTCCACAGGCCCGCCGCCTTAGCACGGAGCTTCAGTTCCTCGACGATCGGATACACGCACCAAGGTCCGAGCCGTTCCGCCTCCTGATAGAGACGGCGCTCATTGGGATAGATGTGTTCAGACATGAACGCTTTGATGCGCTCGGCGAGCTCGAAGCTACGTTTACTCTGGTTGATGTCCAAGGGTGTCTCCTCCAGAGCGCACTCGTAAAAGCGCGCGACCAATAGGGGTCTAGCGTCCCCGCATTTCGGCTTTCAGCGTATTTCTTGTGATCTTGCCTGTTGCGGTTTTCGGCAGATCGTCCAGGATTCGAATTTGAACCGGGCATTTATATGCCGCGAGCCGCGTTCGGCAGAACTTCGAAAGCGCGACAAGGTCAAGTTCGACTTCCGGATTTGAGGATACGAACGCGATCACCGTCTCGCCGCGATAGGCGTCGGGCGCTCCGACCACGGCCGCCTCTCGTACGCCTGGGTAGGCGTAGAGCACATCCTCAACTTCGCGCGGCCAGACTTTGAAGCCGGAGGCGGAGATCATGTCCTTCTTGCGGTCAACCAGATAGAACCAACCCGCTTGATCGAAAAGCCCAATATCGCCGGTGTGCATCCAGCGGCCTGCGAGAGCCTCGTCTGTCTCGTTGGGTTTCCCCCAATAACCCGCCATCACGCCAGGCCCGCGCACCACCACCTCGCCATGCATGTTGGGCCCGAGCGGACGACCCTGTTCATCGATAATTATGGCGTCGACGCCGGGGGTCGGCAGGCCGATCGAGAGGGCGCCTGAATGGGGATCAACGGGGATTTCCCCCTGATTGAGCGCGAGGTGGCTTGGGGCGGTCAACTCAGTCATGCCGTATGAACTACGGATCGAGCGTCCAAATCTTTGCGCGAATGCCTCGATCACAGCCGGCGCGATCGGAGCGCCACCGGAATAAATATGGGCGAAGCTCGCGAAATGCGCGCGCGTTGCTTCAGGCTGGTTCATCAGCGCGATGAAGGCGGTAATCGCGCCAATGATGAAGGTCGGCTGATGTTCGCGAAAGGCCTCGAGCGCCACGGCAGGGTGAAACCGGTAGGTAAGCACCTGAGCGGCGCCGGCGGCGAAGGCTGTGACCAACTGAGCCTCGAACCCGGTGACATGAAACATCGGCGCGACGCCGAAGACCCGCGAGGATGCGTCCAGCTCAAAATGTGCGCGGCACGTCAGGGCGTTGGCGACCAGATTGCGGTGGGTGAGCATTGCCCCTTTGGGTAAGCCCGTCGTCCCTGAAGTGTAAAGTAGCAGAGCAATGTCCTGGGGCGAGAGTGTGCGGTGCTCAAGCGTCGGCTGTGACGAGGCAAGCACGCGCGCAAGCGAACGCTCGAAAGGCGCGTCCGTCGGTGGAGGGAGCACACGGGCATCTATGCGTGTCGTGAACTCGCGGCCGCTGCTCCAGAGCACAAGCTCCGGGTCCACTGGGCCGTTAGCAGCGTTACCGACCACACCCCATTGGTCGTCGTGACAAATGATCGCCTTAGGGCTGCAATCGGAGAAAAGCCTTGAGAGTTCGGACGTTCGGTACATCGGATTGAGGCTGACAACGATGGCCCCGAGCTTCCACGCCGCGATAGTCGCAATCAGGAACTGCGGTGTGTTCTGCAGGATGACAGCGACGCGATCGCCAGGACCGACGACCTTGCCCGCGAGCCATGCAGCGAGGCGATCACTCAAGCGATCGATCTCCTCGTAGGTCAGGCGCGCGTCGAAATAGATTGCCGCCAACGCCCTAGGGGCCGCGCTGCGAAACAGATCCAATGCCGTTTGCTCGTCCGGCTCAGGCGCCTTCGCGCCATGGGGATAAAGCTTTATCCAGGGTCGCACGGTCGCCGCCGCCTCGTAGGCGTCCAGGAGCGCCGATACTTCCTCGCCTGTCTTCACAGTCGCATGCCGGTCCGAACGTAACAGCGCCATCTCCGCTCGCCTTCACGGCCGCAGCAGCCGCCTGCCGCCGGCCGGCGCCGCCGCGGTTGCGGCAGGAAAAGTCCGCTAGGGCTTTGGTGGAGATTCAGCGATATCGAGTCGGCGGTATTATCCGTCAGCGCGACCGGCCCGATAGGGTGGGGGAGGGCGAGCTTGTCGGCGTGCAGCGTCGGGTCCTCGTCAAGCTCAAACACAAGCGCAATCTCGGAGCCAGTCACGCCCGTGCCGAGCACGCCGATTTTTTCTAAAGCGCACATGCGAACTCCTTTCTACAAACTTGGTACTCGCCTGCGCGGGGGTAAGGCGGCTTTGCGAGGAGGGCGCGCCGCCTTCTTTGAACCGCCGTCGATAGCTTGGATTAAAAGTCGGGTCCGACGGATGTGCAAATGCACCATGCTGCGCGCCGCTTCCGCGTCGCGCATGCGGATCAAGTCCATTAGCAACAAGTGCTGCGGGTCTGAGAAGGGTAGGCCGTCCTTAACGAAAGTCTCTTTCACGAACTGCCGCCGGAAGTGTTGCGTGCTGTTCCAGAACCGCTCCACCATCGTGAGAAGTTGCGGCATCCCAGCGCGGGAGTAGGTCAGCAGATGAAACTCGCGGTCGAGTTGGATGTAGTTCTCCAGCGTGGTGACCTGCGTGAGCTCCTGTACGGTGGCTTCCAGCGACTCAATGTCAGAATCGGTAAGATTTGGCACGCTTTCGAAGATCGCGAGCGGCTCGACGACCTCGCGGATCTTGTAGACCTCGATTGACTCTTGCGAGTTGACGTCCGCAATCCAGGCGCCGCGGTTCGGGGCCAGTACGATGAGACCTTCGTTTTCGAGCTGCTTCAGCGCTTCGCGCACGGGGATGCGGCTCGCACCAAACTTGGCGGCGAGCAGTTCCTGCCGGATGCGCATGCCGGGACGCATCTCGCCGCTGAGGACAGCGATACGAATTTCGTCCGTGATACGCGCGCTCAGTAGACGGCCGTCCTCCTCTGCGGGAGTTGAGCCGGATGAACGTGCCGCTTCCGGCAAAGGCGCGCGTCCTTCCAAATCATTCATACCAAACGACCTCAGTGGATGGCCGCGTACATGATCTTGTCTTCGGTTGCGTCCGCTCTCGACATTTCCTCGACGATGCGGCCGCCTCGCGCGACCAGGATACGATCTGAAATAGCCAAAATTTCTGGCAGATAGGAGGAGATCACCACGACCGCCTTATCTTGAGCGGCGAGCTTGCGGATCGCTGCGTGGATCTGCGGGATCGCGCTGACGTCAACGCCACGAGTCGGCTCGTCAAAGAAAACGACAGACGGCTCTTGCACGAGCGTCTTCGCGACCACCACCTTCTGCTGGTTGCCGCCGGAATATTCGACGATTTTCAGGCTGCGCTTCAATGCCGAAATCGATAACGCCTGGATCCAATGATCGGCAACGCGTTTCATCTCCCGCGAGGAATACAAGAATCTGCGAACGCGTGGCGAGGAGAGAAAA